>DLVS01000849.1 GCA_003445095.1 Verrucomicrobiales bacterium | reverse complement strand
TCGCCGGCGCGCACCATGTTGACCACGAGTGCGGGGAAGACAGTGGATTGCCGGCCCATCGCATCCGAAAGACTGCGACCTTCGGTGACATCCTGCTTCAACTGTTTAGCCACTTCGGCCGGAATTCCCTTGCTGCTGATGCTGGTCATCGACTGCAAAGCCATGGTCAGCGGCATTCCGGCGTGGAGAAGGTTAGCCAATTGCTGAGTGAAGGTCGCGAGCTCCTGGAGCTTGGGTTTCCGACGACGTTGCAACTGTGCCTGAATGCTCGCGGGCAAAATCGCTTTGAAGCGTCCGCCCGCACCGGCGGCCACCGGAATCGCCGCTTTGGCCGCGCCGCCTCGAGCGGCCGTGACGGCTACGGGAAACAGACCAAGCTTCTCCAGTTGTGTTACCGCCGCCGAGCGATCGGCCACGTCAAGGGTGCCCTCCACGAGCCCGCCGGTGCGCCGTCGCGCCTTGTACTGAAACTGTGCCATGCCGCCCAATTCAATAACCCCAGAGGCCGGAAAGTTCCAGGTTACCGTGATCGGCAGTGCGGCTGTGGCGGCTCCGCGGAGCTGTCGCCTTAGCCGACGGACGGTGATCGAGTTGGTTTTGCCCCAATTTGTCTTGGGTGCGCCGTTTCCAAGGGGTAGCTCCGCCACGCTCCCGCCTTCGAAGCGGCAAGCCGCGACCGCCCTCCGAAATACCACCTACGGATGGGCGATGACTGGATGCTCTTTGGGTTCGAACCGATCTTCCATTTCCCGCGCTTGCCGCCTGGTCATCAAGTTGTCACTTTGCACGGCTGATGAATGTTTGTCGCTTGTTGTGGGTGGTCGCGACGGTCGCTTTGGTCAACGGCTGTACCCCAACTTCTACTAACTTGACGCCGCGCAATGTGGCGCGGACTCCCTCCGATGTGTACCACTTCGAGACTCAGTGGGAGACTTCGCGCCGGGGCGTCAGCGGCTCGGATGTGCAGGCGTATGTGGTCATTCGCGACACGATGTATCCGATGAAGCGCGTGGCCGGAACGGTGGATCGTTGGGAAGCGGATGTCCCCGTTCCGCCGAGCCAGACCGTAATTCCGTACCAGTTCAAGTACGACTACACGTATCCCACGCTGACCAAGCGGAAGGTCAGCAGCGATCTGTCCCCTCAGTACTTCCTCGACTTGAGCAAGCCAGTACCGCAGTTCGTGCCGCCGGGACAGTGAAGTGGAGTCTCTTGTCACTAGTCCGTAGTCCGTAGTTTCGGATCGTCCTCGGAGGACAACCACGAACCACTGACCACTGACCACTGACCACTGACCACTGACCACCGACTACTGACTACTGATTTCTGACCTCAGCTCCCTGCCCAAATCCGCCACGCCGCCTGCATCGACGGGAACGCCAAATCTTCTGCCAGCACCGAATCCGGATCAATCCATTCAAGACTGGTGACCTCTTCATCGTCAGCATTGGTCTGGTCCTGAGTCACGTGAGCCTCGAAAAATAGGTCGAGCACTGGATAGGTAACGTCGGCGAACGGGTAGTCGTTGGGCTGGGAACACAGGAAAGTGAGCTCGGCGAGTTCCAACCCAACTTCTTCCCGGATTTCTCGAACCGCCGCGTGTTCGGCCGTTTCTCCGATATCGATGAAACCACCCGGCGGCGCCCAGCGACCTCGGGCTGGATCCTTGGCCCGACGAATCAAGAGCACTCGACCGTCAGCTCGTTGAATGATCACCGCAACCGCCACGGTGGGATTGAAAAATAGCCGGAAGCCACAATGGGCGCATTGGAGAACATTATCGGATGGTGGTGTGGGGAGACGCTGACCGCACCGAGGACAATGGTGGAAGAATTCGGGGGGCCTCATACAGCTTGATTCAAAAGTTTGAGACAGCGTGGTGCCTGGCCTGCGCCTCCCAGGAGACAGATTCGTTCGGCGACTCGGGGTTGATAGCGCTCGGCCACAAACTGCTGGAGCCCGTGGTCCATGGCGGTCGCCTTCCATTCCGGATGCGAGGGGTCCAGTTGCTCGCGGTGCTTGGCATAATATTCCTGGGCCGCGCGGGAACGAATCAGCAGAGATTCGCTCGACCAATTTACTTTCACGACGCCTGCCGCCACTGCCGCCTGCAAAGCGGACTCCGGCAATCCCGACGAACCGTGCAGCGCAATGCCGATCGCCCTTCCGGTTAGCCGGCTGGCCAACTCTTGGTGCTGCTGGACCGACGCCGCCGAAAATGAGTTTGGGTTCCCCAGCCCGTGTTTGGTGCCGACACCTGGCGCCCACAAGTGAACGAAGCCGGGAGTTTGCGATTCGACGCCGTTCAGTAAGCGTTGGGCGACTTCGAGTGGAGTTATCCCATCGTCCACGCCCGCTTCCATCTCCAGCGTTAACGGACGCCGAACTGCGGTCGCCTCTTGGCACAGTGCCGTAATCGCGGCAACGTTTTGCGCCTCGTCGAGCTGCGATGAGTCCAGAGAAATCGTCGATGGTGAAACCACCGAATCTCCCACACCGGTAGGTAGTCCGCGAATCGCTGCGCGGAGGAGCGGCAGCGTGAGGGGGCCCTTTATATGGTCCGTGTGAAACAGCACGGGCACCTCACGAAAGCGTTCCGCTTCGGCGAGCAAAGCCAGTTGAACCAAGTACCGCGCCATTCCCAGGGCTGCATCCCCAGCACCGAAGCTATGTCCAGTGAGCTGCCACAGGCTGGTCTCGACGATGATTGGCGAGGCGCACTGCCGGGCTGCCTCCAGCAGGTCCGTAATCGCAGCTGGAGAATCGGCGTTGACCGCAAGTAGCGCGAACTGGTGTTCCAGCGCCGCGCGGAAGACGACGCGAGATTGGAGGGGGGTGAGAAGCATTCTAAGAAGCCGGGAGAAGGAAGGAGTGAGTTGGGAGCCGTTAACGTGAGCGGCGAGGCATCCATCGGTCGGGATGGGCCGCCATCTCCGCGAGCATGGCCAGGATCTCCTCGAAGCGTTGGTCCAAGAATTTAAAATCAGTCGGCGGCAGATAAGAGCAACGCAGGGCGATTTCTAAATGTGTTTGGGACTCAGCAGCCTCCGCCTCGGCATCACTCAGTTTGCTGACGAAAGCCGCCGGATAGCGTCGCTTTCGCCACGCCTCGGCGATATTAGCTGGTACCGACCGGGATGATCGCCTGAGCTGGTCCGTCAGGCTGTACCGTTCCTCAACAGGAAATACCTTTGAGAGGCGAAAAACTTCCATCGCCGCCTCCATAGCTTATTGCCAGACGATGAGATCTCGAAACGACCGCACGGCCTGCACGTTTCGCTTGTTGGAGTCTTCCATCTTCTCTCTTCCTCCTCCCCTCTCTACCCAAGGGCTACCTTCACATGCTTGGGCTTCAAATACTCAAACATCGCGCGGCGACTCAGTTCCAGGCCGTACCCACTGTCCTTCCAGCCTGCGTATGGGCCGTAGTTGGTATTCACCGCGCCGTGGTTCACGCAGACTGTGCCAGCTTCGAGCGCCTCACTCACCCGCACTGTCGTAGTGAGGTCTCTCGTGAACAGGTAGGCGACCAGCCCGTAGTTCGTGTCGTTCGCCAGACGGATCGCCTCGTCGAGTTTTTCGAAGGACTCAAAGCCCACCACCGGGCCGAAAGTCTCATCGCGCATAACACTCATCGACTGAGTGCACCGGGTCAGAATCGTGGGACGGAAGTAGTTTCCCCGGGCGTAGGCCTCGCCTTCTGGAGCCTTCCCCCCGGTCACAAGTCGGGCTCCCTGCGCCACCGCATCGGCGACATGCTCTCGTGAGGTTTGCACTCCGTCGCAGGATACCATCGGGCCGAGATCAACATTCGGATCCGAAAGCCCGTCGCCCAAGCTCATCCGTTCCGCGATCGCCTGTAGTTTTCCCACCAACGCATCGTGGATACTGGTATGGGCGTACACCCGGTTGACCGAACTGCAGGATTGGCCGCAGTTTCTGTAGCCTTTGTAGGCAATCGTCTTCGCCGCCAAATCCAAATCTGCATCAGCGCAGACGATGGCCGGACATTGCCCGCCTAGCTCCAACGAAACCTTTTTAAGGAACGGTGCGGCCAAGCTGAGGATTCGTTTTCCAGTCTCGGTCGAGCCCGTCATGGCAATTTTCGTCACATGAGGATGTCGAATTAATGCCTCTCCCAACGTTGCTCCGGAGCCAGTGAGGCAGTTTATTACACCCGCAGGAAGCCCCCCTTCGGTTAGCGCCGCGCAAAATGCTAATGGCGACAGGGGTGTCACGGTGGTGGGCTTGACTACGACCGTGCATCCGGAGGCGAGGGCTGGGCCCAACTTCCAACTCAACAGCGACACTGGATAGTTCCACGGCGTGATGAGCCCGCAGACGCCGACCGGCTGGTAGTTGACCCAGGACCGGAAATTTTTGTCTTCGGTCGGGTTGGTCCAGCCTTCGATGCGTGGTGCCTCGGCGGCGTAATAGTCAATCGTGTCACAGGCTCCGATAATCTCACTGCGCGCCTGCGCCAACGGCTTGCCTTGTTCCAGCGCCATCAGACGGCCCAGGTAGTCTGCTTGCGTCCGCACGTGAACGATGACCTTGCGGATCGTTTTCTCTCGTTCGTAAGCGGTCAGCGCCGACCACGATTTGAACGCGTCGTGTGCCGCCGCCACGGCCACTTCGATGTCGGCCAGCGTCGCACTCGGAACGGAGCCGATGATTTCGCCCGTCGCTGGCGAACGTAGTTCAAGGCGCCCTCCCTCTGACGCAGGCCGGCTCTGGCCGTTGATATGCAGGTTCAGATGAATTGCCGGTTCAATCATGTTTTGTTCGGTTCTTCTCCTCGCTCCTCGCTTCTCACTACTGCTGGCTCACTCCTTCGGCAGAATACATACCTTCAGCGCCTCCCCGCTCTCCATTAAGAGAAGCGCCTCCTCAATTCGCCCAAGCGGAAGGCGATGGGTAACGATCTTGTCGGCGGGGAATCGACCGCTATGCAGAAGCGCGAAAGCCGCTTGGAAGTCGCTCTTTTTCTCCGAGTAACTTCCGGAGATGACGAGTTCCTTATAGTGTACGTGATTCACATCCAAGGGCGCGATCGGACTGGATTTGGGCAGCCCGGCAAAGAAATTCACGCGACCCGCTTTGGCCGCCAGATCCAGCGCATCGTTTTGCGCGGCGGCAGAACTGACCGCTACGACGACCACATCCGGACCGAATCCGGCCGTGAGCGCTCGAACTTCTTCGCGATGGGAACCGTCCGGTTTGACCAGCACGACTCCATCCACGTCGAAGCCCTTCGCCATCTCCAGACGCGCTGGATTATTATCGAGGATGAAGACCTTCTGCGCCCCCTGCAACCGGGCGAGCGCGGCGTGCATCACGCCGATCGGCCCAGCGCCAATGACGGCCACCGTATCTTTGAGCCCGATGCCGAGCCTCGAGTGGGCGTTCATGCAGCAGCCCAAAGGCTCCGCGAGGCTCATCACTTCAGACGAAATATCGCTGGTGACTTTGAATAAATTGCCGTTTCGAATCGCGAGCGCGGGTACCTTCATTCGGGGAGCAAAAGCGCCGTCGTGGTGATAACTCATCGTGGTCCGGTGGGTGGTGAGATTTTCTCGTCCCATCTCAACATAACGATCGGTGCCAGAAACCAGGACGATATACATCACGACCCGGTCGCCGACTTGGATCGAGGTGTCGGGAGCCCGTGACTCGATCACGCGGCCACAGAACTCGTGTCCGAGGATGCGTGGCGGAACAATCTTCTTATCGCCGTGACGGTAGGTGCGGAGGTCCGTCCCACAGACCGAGCACGCTTCGATCTCCAACAGCATCTCGCCGTCGCCCAGAGACGGCTCCGGAACCTCGAGGACGGGGAGTTGTTCTTTCCCTAAATAAACTGCGGCATGCATGAGTTTGAAACCACGAATGGACACCAATGGACACGAATGGGAGGCTATAACACAATACGCTCCCACTCCAGGCGGGGGTGTTTGAAGTTCACTAAAACCCCAACCCGGAGCTTGGTGATTCGTAGGTAGTTCAGCATCTGGCCGCGCTCGTGGTCACCAATCCGATCAATCCCTTTTGCATCGACTACGACGCTGCCGAACGCGATGAGATCAGGGATGAATTCACCAACCCTGGTTCCTTTGTAGTTTACAGGAAAAATTAGTTGTTGGTCTGCCTTAATCCCTCGAAGCCCGAACTCAACAACCAGGGAGTTCTCGTAAATCTTCTCGTGAAGTCCATGTCCAACTCCTTTCAATACTTCTAGGGAGGCACCAACAATTTGATAAACCTCGTCCTTCAGAAGGAGCTTGGTCTCGGTATCGGTAGGTTCGGGATTATTCGTGTCCATTGGTGTCCATTCGTGGTTACCCCATCCAACTCGTTTGCCGTGATGTCCATTTCAGTGTGGTCTTCCGGGTTTTGGTCCAAAAGCCAATGGCATCGCGCCCCGTGATGTCGCCCACCCCAAACTTCGAATCGTTCCAACCGCCAAAACCAAATGGCTCCCTTGGCACCGGCACACCGATGTTGATCCCGATCATGCCCGCGTTGGCTCGCGACTCGAAGTAACGCGCGATCGCTCCATTGGTGGTATAAATGGAGGCCGCGTTCCCGTACGGACTTGCGTTCTCAATCGCCAAGGCTTCGTCCAAGGTCGCCACGCGCAGTACCGAAAGCACTGGGCCAAAGATCTCTTCGCGAACACACGGCGAGTCCGGCGCCAGTCGGTCAATCAAGGTTGGTCCCACGTAAAACCCGCCCTCTCGGCCCGGAACCCGAACGTTCCGTCCATCGAGCCGCAACACTGCGCCATCGGATTCGGCACGATCAGTATAGCCCACGATGCGATCCCGAGCCTGCGCACTGATCACTGGACCCAAGTCCACGCCCGGACGCACCTTCGCCATCTCCTCTTGAATCGCATCCAAGATGGCGTCGGTCTTTCCCACCCCGATCAGGACACTTGCCGCCATGCAACGCTGACCGGCGCATCCGGTCGCCGACGACACGACATTCTTCGCCGTAACTGCCGGGTCGGCGTCAGGTACGACAATGAGATGATTCTTGGCACCTCCCAGCGTTAGCATTCGCTTACCGTTCTGGGTTCCGCGCCAGTACACCGCCCGAGCGGCGGGTGTAGACCCCACAAAGGCCGCGGCTCGAACCTGGGGATGATCGAGCAATGCCTCGACCGTCGCGCGATCTCCTTGAATCACGTTGAACACCCCGTCTGGCAGACCGGAGTCCTGCAACAACTCGGCCAGTCGCAGCGGCGTGAACGGCACTTGTTCGCTGGGCTTTAGTACGAACGTGTTTCCACACACGATAGCGATAGGAAACATCCACATCGGAACCATGGCCGGGAAATTGAACGGAGTTATTCCGGCAACCACGCCCAACGGCAGCCGACGCATGAAGCAGTCTACGCCGCTGCTGACCTCAAGAATCTCGGCCGCCACGAGGTTCGGCAACGCGCAGGCAAATTCCACGACTTCCAAACCTCGCTGAATTTCCGCGATCGCCTCCTCTCGCGTTTTTCCGTTCTCTCGCGTCACTTCCGCCGCAAGCTCGTTCAGGTTCCCTTCGACTCGTTGCTTGAAACGAAACAGTGGCTGAACCCGTTCTTTGATGGGCACTGTGCTCCACTGAGCAAAGGCGCGACTGGCATTCGAGACCACTTGATCGACCACGCTGGCGTCGCCGGAATGAAGTTGGCCTAATTCCACGCCATCGAGTGGTGAGGTTACTGGGATCGTCCGCAG
>DLVS01000269.1 GCA_003445095.1 Verrucomicrobiales bacterium | reverse complement strand
CAGCACGCTCGCCGGCGCGCGGCGCGGGACGATTCTCCTCCGCGAACGTGAGGAACCCTTCGGCCTGCGCCTGGCCGCCTATGTTTCGGACGGGCCGCCCGCCGTGAGCGAGACGCTGGCGCGGCGCGCGATGGACACGCGGAGCGGGTTCCTTTGGCAACGTAGTGCGGATACCACGGCGGGGGCGAGCATCCTGGAATTGCGGATCGAGTCCGGCCTCTATGCGCCGCTGGTCTGGCAGCAGCAAGCGCTGGGCGTGATCTGTGTCGATAATCCAGAAACTGCCGCAGCGTTCACTGAGGACGAGCTAAGGCTGTTGCTCCTCATTGCGCACTACGCGGCGATGGCCGTGGCGAACCAGCGATTGCAGGCTGATCTGCGGGCCAACGCCCGCGTGCTCGAGCGCCTGCTCACCAGCTTCTCCCCGCGTCTTCGCGAACGGTTGCTTCAGCAGGCCCGACAGGGACGTTTGCGCCCTGGCGGCGAACGTTCCGATGTGAGCATCCTTTTCTCGGATATTCGGGGGTTTACCCAGCTCGCTGCCGGCATGGACGCCGACGAGGTTGTCGAATTACTCAATCAGTATTTTCCGGCGCTGGCCGATGCGGTATTCCAACACGATGGCGCGCTGGATAAGTTCGTCGGCGACGCGGTGCTGGCGGTCTTCGGCAGCCCGATCGCGGATCCGCAGCATCGCGAGAAGGCCGTCCGCGCTGCCCTGGCCATGCAAGCCGCAGTCAAGACCGTCAACCAACGCCGCTCCGCTCGCGGTGAGGTCACCTGCGAAATTGGCATCGGCGTCCACTGCGGCGAAGTGATTCACGGTTTCATCGGAGCCAACGAGCGCCTGGACTACACGGTCATCGGCGATGCGGTTAATCGCGCGTCGCGCTTCTGCAGTGGCGCGGCTGCCGGGGAGGTGTTGATCAGCGAAGAGCTCTACCAGCGGGTCTTTCGGCAGGTCGAGGTCGCCCGTCGAACAATTGCGACCAAGCACGAAGGCGACTTCACCGCGTATGCCGTCCACTCGTGGCGTTAATCTTTCCCTCCGACTTCGTCGCGTTTGACATGGACGAACTCAGTGACGCCTGATCCGCGCCGTGAATCATTCCGTCTTGGTTACTGGCTCTTCCGGGCGCATTGGTCGCGCCGTGGTGGCCGAGCTCCAACGTCGAGGACACCGAGTGCGGGGATTCGATCGGGTCCCTTTTTCGGGCTTGGCGGATACTTTCCTCGGTGACCTGAGTGACCGCGCCTTACTGGATCAAGCGATGACGGGGATAAATTGTTTGATCCATCTCGCCGCGACGCCGGATGACGCCGATTTCCTCGAGGAATTGGTGCCGAACAATCTAGTCGGTGTTTATCACGTGTTGGAGTCAGCTCGGGCCGCGGGCCTGTCGCGGGCGGTTCTCGCGAGCAGCGGCCAAGCGAACTGGTGGCAGCAGACCCGCGGACCGTTGCCGATTCGAGCCAGCGACCCGGTCAGCCCACGCTACTGGTACGCGGCCACGAAAATGTTCCTCGAAGCGATCGGGTACGGGTTTGCCGAAACTCATGGGATGAGTGTCATCACCGCCCGCTTGGGTTGGTGTCCGCGCGACGCGGGGCAGGTGGCCGAGATTCGAGCCAGCGAGCGGTTCCAAGACGTGTATTTGAGCCCGGCGGATGCGGGCCGTTTCTTTGCCGGTTGCGTGGAGGCCCCAACGCACTTACGCCACGCCGTCGTGTATGCCACCAGCAAACCACGGCGCCAGGCGATCTTCGATCTGGAGGCCGCCCGAACCTTGGTGGGATATGAGCCTCAGGAAAGTTGGCCAATGGGGATCGACGACCAGAAATAGATCGTTCGGTCGGCCGCTTGATCGGCGGAACTTCACTTGTCCTTCTTGGCGGGTTTCGCGGCCGCGTTGCTCTTCACTTCAACTTCGGTCGCCACCATTCGATAATAGATCGTTACCTTGTCGCCGACCTTTACATCCGCGATGCCCTTCGTTCCTTTGGAGCGGGCGATCTGCCACTTGTCAGTGTCCTTCTGCACCGTGATCGTAGAGTCGGTGAGCTCGATTACTGGTCCCGTAACCTGGTAAGTCTTGGCCTCTTCGGCGCGGGCGGAAGCGACAGTGGTGGTAAAGATGGCAACGACAATCGCGCCACAGAGTCTGTGAATGTTCATGGTGTTTAGCGGTTCAGTCGAAAGCGTGAGCCGAACTCACTCCTTTGGCAACCGGCGCCAACGACTCACCGATTCTATTGAACGATCACCACACGGCCTTGATACAGGTAGATCTTCTGCAAAACCCCGAAGCTGACTGTTTGAGGTTGCACTCCGATCTCTTTTTTGGGGTCAAAGAGGATGGCGTTGCCCCCCAAACTTTGCGCCTGTTGGATTAACTTGTTCTCGATCACGCTCGCGTCGACGTCGGTACCTTCGGCTTTAATGACGGCCAGTTGCTTGAAGGGTCGGGATGGCGTTTGGCCGTCCCTGAACACTTCGATCGTGGGGCCACCGGGTGTCGACCTTGTCTTCGTAGCGCAACCGGCCATTAGCAGCAGAGCCAGAGCGCTGATCAACGGAAGTCGTTTCATAATATCTGGAGAAGAATTGATGTTGAACCACCTTTGTCAGTTTGCCGAGAGACCAAGGTTCGGATCGCCCGCAACCCGGATTGTTAAGGAGAAAACGGAATGACTCACCATCGGTCAAGCTGACAAAAGGCAATGCTGACTGTGTGCGGACAGTGCGTCCAGGCAGTTGCCGGGCTACAAGGCTTCTTTTAGTCTTACCAACTGGGCGAGCAATTGCGGCATCTGCGCCAAGGGGATGAGGTTCGGACCGTCGCTGAGTGCGTGATCGGGATCGGGGTGCGTTTCGATGAACAATCCATCGGCACCAGCGACCACGGCACTGCGGGCGAGGACTGGCGCGAATTCACGCTGGCCGCCCGAATGATCGCCGGCCCCCCCGGGTAGTTGAACGGAGTGAGTGGCGTCGAACACCACCGGGTAACCGAGAGCACTCATTATCGGTAACGACCGCATATCGACGACTAGGTTGTGGTATCCAAAAGTGGTTCCTCGTTCGGTTAACAGCAGGCGGGGCCGTCTCTCGGGTGCAACTTCGACCGCCTTGGTGACCACATTGGCCATGTCGCCCGGCGCGAGGAATTGCCCCTTTTTGACGTTAACAATCCGGCCGGTTTTGACCGCTGCCTGCAGCAAGTCAGTTTGCCGGCAGAGGAACGCCGGAATCTGGAGAATGTCAGCTACTTCTCCGGCCGCGGACACGTCTTCAACGGAATGAATGTCGGTTAAGACCGGCACTCCGAGGCGTTCTCGCACGTGGCTCAAGATCGCGAGTCCGGCCTGCAATCCGGGCCCTCGAAACGAACGAGCCGAGGTCCGATTGGCCTTGTCGTAACTGGCCTTGAACACGAACGGGATTCCCAATTTATGGCAGAGTGTTTGCAGCCTCCGGCCGATTTGGAGACACAGCGCTTTGCTTTCGATCACGCAGGGGCCAGCAATGAGGAATAGATGACGGCGATCTCGCAGGGTACGCCAAAGTGCGGTGGATTCGACAGGCACCCGGCAAACATCGAAGTCCAAACGAGGTCGTTCCAAGCTCAAAACGGTGATGTGACGGCCGCCATTTCCCCGGCGAGCCGATCATCCCCTGACTGTTCCTCTCACTTCGCTCCTTGGCGGACCGCCCAAAGTTTTGGATGTTTGGCCCGGTGATTGACAACGCGGTCGAGCTCAATGGGTTTGCCGCTCGGGTTCATGCGGCGCCTTGGGTCGCGGTGGATACCGAGGCG
>DLVS01000398.1 GCA_003445095.1 Verrucomicrobiales bacterium | reverse complement strand
CCAAGTGAATCGCCCAACCCGAGGTAGTCGGGTAGGACCGCGGCATAGCCTGACGTCGCAAACGCGACCCCGATCAATCCCTCAAGGTTCAACCGCGAGGGCACATCTTCGCGTCGAAGGATCGTGCCATGTTGGTACGTCACCATTGGAAGCGGAATGCTAACCCCGACCGGCAACGCCAATGCCCCCGACGCGATCGTCGGTAGACCCTGCGCATCCACAGTCTCATAAACCAGTTTGTAAAATTCGACGGCCCTGTCGGCAGTAATCGGATAGCCGCCATTTGTAAAAACGAAGTTGATCAACGCTTGGTTAAGCGTCGACACACGCGTCGCCGAAATCAGCCGACCTCGCCGCCCCGCCACCGGCTCGAAGGAAACCCGAAAGAATTGAACACTGGGATCAGAAGTCGCGGCCTGCACCCCGTTCGTTCGAATCGGCCAGGGAACATTGGGCAGGGGCTCCCACCCTCCTGACGTAAGCGCGTCGCGGCGTTCCACGGTGAACTGCAACTCCGCGCTACTGGCTTCCCACTGAATGATGACGCCCGGGTCGGCGCGGACGACGTTGGTAATGGAGACCGTGGGCGGCTTCGCCCAGCCTGAGAGCAGCGAAAGGCCCAATCCGAGAACCGAGGTAACGAGACACACCCAGCGACGCATTGCGGCCAAGGTAACGAAGCCGCCTGCGCTTGAACAGGACGGGGGCAGATTCACGGATATTCTTCCTTCGAAGGCTTGGTAGGGCTGTGTTCCACCACGGCCCTGTTCAATTCCGTCTGGTAGGGTTGGTAGGGCTGTGTTCCACCGCGGCCCCATTCAATCCCGATTCGCGTGTTAACGTGCCAGGAGTCGATTAAGGGAGAACTCCACACGCCCAACGCCTCCCTGGTTCCCCTTCGCAAAGTCCATATCAGGACCTTCGTAGGAAGGCGTTGACCACGGTGGCGGACGTTTCGAAATATATCCGCATGGCTCCAAATGGAACTGACGGCGGCCTCTCACGCCGACGAGCACTGCAAATCGCCGCCGTGGGTGCGGGCGCTACCGTCGTGTCAAACGAGGTGGCCGGGCAGCTCCCGCAAGCTGGGGCCGATCCCGAATTCAAGATCCGAAATCGCCGCATTCACCAGTCGATCATGGGTTGGACCTTCAACCCGATGCCCACGCCTGAGTTGGCCAAGTTGTGTCGCGACATCGGGCTGGAGGCCATGGAAGGAGTGGGTCGAGAGCACTATCCGATGATTCGTGAGCTGGGATTGCAGATCTCGCTCGGCAGCAGTCATGGCTTCGCCAAAGGACCGTGTGATCGGGCGAATCATCCCGAGGTGATTCAGTCGCTCCGAGAGGGCATTGACGCGGCGGTCGCCGCTGGATGTCCGAAGGTAATCACGTTCACTGGAATGCGTGTTCCGGGCGTTTCCGATGCAGAAGGCGCAAAAAATTGCGTGGATGCCTGGAAGCAAGTCATCGGCTATGCGGAACAAAAGCGAGTGACCTTATGCCTGGAACATCTCAACAGCCGCGACAGCAGCCATCCGATGAAAGGACACCCTGGTTATCTGGGTGATCACGTGGACTTCTGCGTCGAGCTGATCCGGCGCGTTGATTCACCCAACTTCAAACTGCTCTTCGATATCTATCATGTCGCGATAATGGACGGCGACGTGATCCGTCGATTAAGGCAACATCGCGAAGTCATTGCTCACATCCACACGGCTGGAGTGCCCGGCCGAGGAGAGCTCGACGACACGCAGGAAGTTAACTATCCGGCGGTGATGCGGGCACTGTTGGAGATCGGCTACTCCGGTTATGTAGCCCAGGAATTCATTCCGACCTGGCCCGACAAATCGCTAGCGCTCCGGCATGCGGCCAAGGTCTGCGACGTGTGATTTAGCGAAGCAACAGTCCCTCCGGAGCGGCCGGTCCGCGTTCGCTTTGCTCCCGGCGTCGAGATCTCGGCTCGATCTGACCGACCGGATCCTCCATGAACCGACTCGGATTGCGCCCAGCGGGGGCTGGACGGGGATGGGCAACTGGGCGCAATGTCAAGTCCATGAAAATCGCTGCCTTGGGTTTGCTTTGCATTAGCCTCGTGGGGCTCGCCGCCGAACCTCAAGCTCTCTTCGATGGAAAAACTTTCAATGGCTGGGATGGTGACACCAATAAGACGTGGCGCATTCGCGACGGCATGATCGTTGGAGGCAGTCTCGAAACCCAAGTTCCACGCAATGAGTTCCTGGCAACCACTCGTTCCTTCACGAATTTCGTGCTGCGGGTGAAATTCAAGCTGGAAGGAACGGAAGGCTTTGTGAATTCCGGTGTCCAATTTCGCAGCCAGCGGATTCCGAACGATGCCGAGATGATCGGCTATCAGGCGGACATTGGCGACGGCTGGTGGGGCGCGCTGTACGACGAATCTCGCCGCAACACGGTCATGGCCAAGCCAGAAGAAGGGGTTGGGCAGAAGGCGGCGAAGAAGGGCGAGTGGAACGACTACGAGATTCGCTGTGAGGGACCGCGGATCGTGCTTAAGCTAAATGGCGTCACCACGGTGGATTACACGGAAGCGGACCCGGCGATTCCTCGTTCCGGCCGCATCGGTGTGCAGGTTCACGGTGGCGGCAAGACGCTCGTCTCGTTCAAAGACATCACCCTCCAGCCGCTACCCTGATGGTCCCAATTACGCTGACGGCGATTGGCGGTGTTGTTCGTAGGCGTGGACAATGCGTTGCACTAGCGGGTGCCGAACCACGTCGCGTTTCTCGAACCGAACAATTCCAATGCCCTCGACTCGAGCCAACGCCTGCTGAGCTTCGATCAAGCCCGACCGCTTGCTCGCCGGCAGATCAATTTGGGTCGGGTCGCCGGTGATAACCGCTTTTGAGCCAAAGCCGAGTCGGGTCAGAAACATGAGCATCTGTTCCGTCGTCGTGTTCTGGGCCTCGTCCAGCACGATGAACGATTGATTGAGCGTTCGTCCGCGCATGTACGCGAGCGGAGCAATTTCAATTACGCCACGCTCCATGTGTTTCTGGAGATCATCCGCGGGTAACATGTCGTGCAAGGCGTCGTAGAGCGGACGGAGGTATGGGTCGAGTTTCTGAAATAAATCGCCGGGTAAGAATCCCAGGGCCTCGCCGGCTTCCACCGCGGGGCGTGTCAGAATGATCCGGCTGACCTTGCCATCACGTAGAGCGGAGACCGCCATGGCCATGGCGAGGTAGGTTTTGCCGGTGCCAGCGGGCCCGATCCCGAAAGTCAGGTCATGATCGCGGATCGCGTTGACGTATTG
>DLVS01000526.1 GCA_003445095.1 Verrucomicrobiales bacterium | reverse complement strand
TTTCGCGAAGGCGTCGTTGATCACCGCGACCGGCTTTTGCTTTGTGTCGTCGTCGAGATTGAATTCGCGTCCACTCACAATCGGAATCTTCAGAGTCGAAAAATACTGAGGCGACACGAGGGAGGTGAAAGTGCTCATGCTTTCACCTGGGGCGGGGGTGTAACCGGGGACCTTGACGCCAGCGCTATCTCCGCCCTCGAACCCTAGGGGAAACCAGCTGGCCAAGGCGGCGCTTTCCACTCCCGGCAGTCGGGCGGCCTCCGCTTGCAATCGCTGATAGAATTGGCGCGTAGCGGCTTCGTCCCCGGCGTGGGGACTGAGCCGGAAACCGGCCAACCACACCCCGTGAGGATCGAAGCCGACGTCGACCTGCCGAGCCTTGGCGAAACTCCGCACACACAGACCCATGCCAATCAACAACACCAAGGCGAGGGCTACTTCGCTGACGACGAGCGCTCGTCGCAACCAGTGGCGCGGCGACAGGCCAGAGGATGTCCGGCCGCCGGCCTTGAGGGTTTCGTTCAGATCGGTTCGAGACGCCTGGATTGCTGGGGCCACGCCAAAAAGGATTCCAGTCGCCAGGGTCACGACCCCGATCACGCCGAGCAATGTCCAGTTGAGGCGAAGGTCATAGCCGATCGGCAAATAGGTTGGAGGAAGCAGCGTGAACAGGAAGTTTACGCCGAAGATTGCCAGGGCGACGCCCCCCAAACCGCCGAGCGTCGCGAGCAACATACTTTCGGTGAGTAGCTGACGAATCACGCGTCCGGCCGTGGCACCCAGGGCAAGGCGCACGCCAAGCTCGCGTTGCCGCGCTTGGGCTCGGGCGAGAAGAAGGTTGGCGACGTTGGCCGCGACGAGGAGCAGCAACAGGCCGGCGACGATCGCCAGAACCCGGAGCAGCGGCAGGAATAGAGACTGCCCGCCCCAAGTCGCGTCCCACATTCGAAGCACGCGCAACGTCGAATCCTTGCTCACTTCCGGAAACTCTTGGGCGAGGCGGCGGCCCACAGTATCAGCCGCCACACTAGCTTGGGCAAAGCTCACTCCTCGCTGCAGCCGAGCGACGGTGTGGAGCCAGCGCCAGCCTCGCGAGGTATAGCGCGGCTTCAACTCACCGTCGGTGATCTGCGTCGCCAAAGGAATCCACAGGTCCATTCGCAATCCGCCCATCGCGCCTTTGAATCCTTCCGGAGCAACCCCAACGATGGTCACGGGGCGTTCGTTGATTTCGATGACTCGGCCAACCACGCCCGGCGACGCTTCGAAGCGTTCTTGCCACAATTTGTGACTGATGACGGCCACCTGGGTGAGCGCCCCCGGTTGGTCCTCACCGGGGACGAAGCCTCGGCCCAGTGCCGGCCGGACGCCGAGCACGTCAAAGAAGTTGGCCAACGTATGTTGCCCCCAGAACCACTCCGGCGTCTCGGATAACCGCACTGTCACGGCGGCGAACTGCGAAGCCGTGATTCCCGCGAAGATGTTCGTCTCCGCGGCCAGAGATTCGATGTCGGCCAGCGACATGGTGTCATTGATCCCGCCCGACTTGTGTTGAGGGGAAATGACGGCGAGGCGTTGCGGCTCGCCGGCACCAGGAATCGAATCCAGAAGCGTGGCGCGAATCCACGAGAACACCACGGCGTTCGCGCCGATCCCGATGGCGAGGGAGATGACGATGACGGCGGTAAGGCCGGGATTTTTGAGTAATTGACGGAAGGCGTATTTCATGTGAGCCAGTGGTGCGAAGTCGTTGATCAGTGGTCGGTCTTCTCGCTCCACGCTTCTCGCTTCTCACTCAGTCCGCAGCGCTTCGATCGGGTCGACTCGCGCAGCGCGGCGGGCGGGGAGCCAGCAGGCCACCAAGGCAACCGCGACCAGCACCAGCGATACCATTGGAATGTCGAGTGGGGCTTGAGTGGGTAATTGCGGAATGGTCAGGGTGAAAACGCGGGCAACGCCCCACGCGCCCACCAGTCCAATTCCCAGACCCACACCAACGAGGCGCAAACCGCGACTGAGTACCAGGGCGAGTACGTCTCGGACTTGTGCGCCCAACGCGACGCGGACTCCGAGCTCATTCCGGCGTTGGACGACGAAGCCGGACATCACTCCGTAGATGCCCACGGCCGCGAGCAGCAAACCGAGTCCAGCGAATCCAGAGAGAATTCCCCCCATAAGGTTGTAGTTCCGGAGAATCCGCTCCACGGATGCGCGTGCGCTGCCGACTTCATAGACCGGCTGATCCGGATCAAGTTCCGCGACCGCACCTCGGAGTGAGCGGATCAACGATTCCGGTGCGACGGTACTACGCAACGCCGCGACGACGAATCCGCGCGGTGCCTGGGCCAAAGGTCGGTACATCTGCAGGCGTGTGTCCGGTTCGCTGAAGTTGCCGGCGAAGTCCACGTCACGGACCACTCCGACAACTTGCATCCAATCACGGTCCTCCGGCTCGAAGTTGCCGAGGCGTTTTCCCACGGCGTCTTCACCCGGCCAGAACCGGCGGGCCATGGATTCGTTGATGATGACGACGTTGGGGGCGTTGGTATTGTCGGTCCGGGCAAAGCGTCGTCCCTGCACGAGTGGCACGCCGAGGGTCTCGAAGTAGTTCGGCGTAACCCCGTTCACGTAAATCAGTGGCGCCTCTCCCCGCTTGGGATCCGGTTGGCCTTCGACGGCAAAGCTGCTGCTGGACGAGAATCCCCAAACTGGAATCGACCACGCCAGCGCGGCGCGCTCGATGCCAGGGATTGCCGAAATTCGTTCTTCGATTTGAGTGAGGAACCGCTCTTGCTCCGCTGGCGTGCGGTATTTCTTTTCGGGAAGGGCAAGATGTCCGGTTAGCAAACCGTCGACGTTCCAACCCGGATCTCGGTGGATGAAACGATCAAGCCCACGGACGAACAGTCCGGCGCCGGTTAAGAGGACAAAGGCGAGCGCCACCTCGGCGATGATCAGTCCGTGCCGCAGACGGTGCTGACTACGGTCGGCCGAAGTGCCGCGTGTCCCGCGTTTCAAGGCGTCATTAACGTCCGTGCGCGAGGCCAGCCATGCCGGAACCATTCCGAACCCAAGGCCGGTGAGGAGGGAAGCGACGACGGCGAAAAGGAAGACGGTTGGCGCCAAGGGGATTTCAATCCCGGCGTGGTCGTAAATCCAGATGCGGCGACCGACGAGATCACCGAGCCAGAGGGCGAGCATCAATCCCAACCCGCCACCGATCAGCGCGAGGAGCAGACTCTCGGCGAGGAGTTGGCGGAGCAGCCGGCTGCGTTGCGCTCCGAGAGCCGAGCGGATCGCCAACTCTCTCGCTCGACCGGCGGCGCGCCCGAATTGAAGGTTGGCGAGATTCGCGCACGCGATGAGCAAAACGAAGACCGTCAACCCCATCGACATCCAGGACACCCGCTGGCCGGTCTCGTCCATTCCGGCGCGGCTCATCGACACGAGGCGCAGACCTTCACCGGCATTGGTCTCGGGAAACTCCTTAGCCAATCCCGCGGAAACAACGTCGAGTTCTGCCTGGGCGTGCTCGAGAGTAACGCCGCGCTTCAGCCGGCCGATGGCCCCGAGCCAATTGTTATCCCGACTGGCCCTTTGTTCATCGGTGAAGGCCAAGGGACGCCACACATCCACGCGGCCCCAAAAGAGCGGATAATTGAAGTCGCTCGGCATGACGCCAATCACCGTCACTGGCGAGCCGTCGAGGCGCAGTGTGCGACCAACAATGTTCGGGTCGCCGGCGAATCGGTTCAGCCAGAAGTCATGGCTAAGTACGAGGACGTCGTTGCGGCCGGGGCGATCTTCTTCGGCCGAGAAAAAACGCCCGAGGAACGGACGGGTTCCCAAGACCGCGAACAGATCGGCGGTCGCGGCGACCCCATGCAGGCTCTCAGGCGGCTGACCGGGCTCGGCGAGGTTGTAGCTCCACCAGGAAAAGGCGGCGAGCTGCTCGAACGACTTGCTTTGGGAGCGATGAGCGAGGTGATTGGCAACGGAATGCGGCCAACTCCGCGATTGGGGTGAAGTACGGTACACGCGCACCAGACGCTCTGACTCTGGATACGGCAATTCCCGGAGCATGACGGCATTGAGCAGGCTGAACATCGCGGTATTGCCCCCGATCCCCAAAGCCAACGTGATCAACGCCACCGTCGTGAAACCTGGATTCTTGAGTAGTTGGCGCAGGGCAAACTTGAGATCGGTCATGGCTTTTGTCGTTCAATTGCTCCGGCGGCAAGATTCTGTCTCGCGGTTCCGTGCCGCAGAGGACGTGCCACCCGCAGTCAGCCCTGGGCCTAAACCCGAACTCTAGCTCGCTGAGGGAACTTTACTCCAGTCCCGGAAGGGATAATGCCCCTGGATGACCGTTGCATCGCCGTGGGCACTTGCCTTCGCGTCCCGAAGATGGGACGGCTCCTTCCCGAAACTGGCATGTTCATTTGATAACATCGCCCGCTTCATTTTTCTCCGGCAACCCCGGCGGAACACTGGACGAATTCTCCGACGGTCGTGTTGAGAAGCGCGCAGCCGAGAATCTGGCTCGAAACCGGAGTGGGCGGCCCGCTGACTGAGTAGTATCGCGTGAATGACTTTTGATCGCTGCCACCATTGAGAATCTGAGCACCCAGCCCAGCAACCGACGGCGCCGTCAGCGATAAGTTCGGGTAGGCCGTCGTGAATTCGTACTCGTCCTGCCACGCAAAGGCCCCAGGGCCCACCGGCAAGGTCAAGCCGTAGGTGCCGTAGTTGATCAATCGGCCATCGCGTCGATCGTACTGGAACGATTGATACCCAGGGTTATTGCCAAAGATGGGGCTGACTGCCGGGACAATTTTGGTGAGCAGGACATTTCGACCGTCCAATCGGACCAGCCGAAAGTCGTCCATGTGCGTGTGGCCCGCGATCGCCTGCTGAATCGTCTTCTCATAACGTTTCACGAGTTGCAGAAATCGCGCCGTTAGCTCCGGCTGCCACAAGGGTTGAGGCGACCCGGCTCGATGCGTTCCGAATCCATCGATGCCGGGAGGAATGTGCATCAGAAGCCAGATCGATTCTCCGTCTCTTTCCGCGGCCGCGAGCATTTCTTCAAGCCAGCGAAACTCATCCAGCGCCGGTGTCGCCGTCGGGTCCCCACAGGCGTTGCTATATTGCGGTGCGAAGAAAACCGTATTGAGCGCAATGAGACGATGTCTGCTCAATCCGGGCAATCGGATGGAATAGTAGCCGCCTCGTGACGCGGTCTCGCGGAACTTGCGTCGAGAGACCAAGGCAGTCTCTGAATTGCGTCCGCGCTGCGAGCCGACTTGTTCGCCATTGTTCCCGGAATCGAATACCAGCGGCTCCCACACTTCGGCAAACATCTGCAAGAACGGCGACTGCGGGGCGATCATGTAATCGCCACAATACGAATCGTCGTTTCCGAGGACCGGTACGACGCGCGCGCGGGGAAATGCTTCCCGAATGCGTGCAGCGACGAGCGTCATGACCCGGGTGGTGAATTCGTGATACGCGGTCGGGTCCTGACTGTGACTTACCGGGGCTAGGCGATCGTACTTTTGCGGCCAGCCGTGGGCGAGAAAATCACCCGGCAAGAGAATGAAGTCAGGATCAGGCACCCGGGACTTCGCGTCGCTGAGGCTGCTTAGTACCAGTGCCAGCGGCGAATCAGTTCCATATTGGGGAGCCGGCTGCCCGGCGAGGAGTTGGGGCCAGTGCGCGATCGGAGCGGCCGCGAGCGTCATGAACTGGTCGCGGGACAACCCCAGAAACGGGTCTAAGTGAAAGTCCGAAATCACGAGGAAGCGACCGAGGGTTGCGGTCGCTTCGGTGGCCAATTGTTCAGCCGCGACTACTGATGGGGCGCCAGGCTCAGAACTGAGCAGCAGGGCGGCACCTCCCGCCACGTGTCCTAACCACGAACGACGGCTCAAGGTCACATTGACCGTTTCCTCCGCGTATCGGCTAGGCCCACGGTTACTCATGGTATCGCTAGCGAACCGCGGTCGAGAGTTCCGGCAACTTGGTTTCAAAAACCAACTTCGGCGCTTCGATTTCGCGGTCCCAAATGCGCAGAACTCCATCCTCGCCGCCGGCGGCAATCCAGTGGCCGTCGGCCGTGACCGCAAGTGCGTGCATAGAGTCAGTCAGCCCCATCAGGCCACGGACACGGTCGCCATTCTCGTTGATGATCCGAAGCTCGCGCGGGCTGCCGCAGGCAATCCACTGGTCGCCGCTGAGAAAGGCGAGGCCAGTCACTTCTCGTTCGAATCCGGTACCCTGCTTGCGCTTTTCGCCAGTGACCGAGTCCCAAAACTTGACCACGAGATCGGCGCCAGCAGTAGCCAAGGTCGTGTCATCGTCCTTCCACGCGGTCGCCAGCACGTGGCCCGTGTGACCTTCGAGGACCCGCGTCGGTTGACCGCGCACGACATCCACTAAGCGAGCCATGCGGTCCGCACCGCCAGACGACAGTACCGTGCTATCGGGCGAGAACGCCAAACTCGCCACGGTGTCGCTGTGCAGGTTGGTCAGTGCGCCTACCAGTGCGCCGGTCGGCGGGTCCCACCATTGGACGTCGCCACTGCGCGAAGGTTCGCCCGAACCGCTCGCCAGCCAACGGCCATTGGGCGAATAAGCCAGGGCGCCGACTCGGTCCACGAAGGGTCCCGGAGATTCCTCACCGCCGATGATTTGTTGGAGCTCCCAGCGGGGTAGGAGGTCGCGGATGTAATCCCCGGTGTCCGTGCGCAATTGCAGCGTGGGACCTAGGCCAAAACCCAACGCTTGCACCGGCCCCGGAGTGTCCCAGGTCTCCACCGGTTCTCCCGAAAGACCAGACCACACGGAAATTCGTTCGCCCTGGGCGGTCGCGATCCATTTCGCATCGGCCGAAATCGCGGCAAGAGCTGCCGGCGGTAACTCGGCAGCCTTCTCGCGCTCCTTAACCCTCGCTTCGGCTTCGGAAACCCGCTGAGTCACGCCGGCCTGAGCGTCCTTCCAACGTCGGACCTGCGCATGACTGCGTTGGATGGCGAGCTCAGCCAGTCGAAATTCTTCCTCGCTGACGGCCTGCTTGCGGGCCGCTTCGTCGAACGCTCGCCGGGCATCGTCCACTGGCTTCTTCGCCGATTCGACCCGTTGCTCCAGCGGCTTCTTCTCGTCAGCAGTGGCGTCGCTTTTGAGCGCTGCCAACGCCGCCTCGGCTAGTTCTAGTTCCCCGGCTGCCTTGTCCCGGGCGCGTCGCTTTTCTTCCACCAAGTCGTCGGCCTTGACGCGAGCCTCGCGGGCCTTGCCGAGGCGTTCCGTCTGCTGTTGATCCTCCTTTTCCGTAGCCTCCAATCTCTTTTGTATGACCGCTGCTTCGCTTTTTCCGGCGGTCAGCGATAGGCGAGCTACTTTTAGGTCTTCAACTGCGCGGGCATCGAGGTGCAACTCGGCGATGCGTTTTTCGTCCGCGTCTACCAATTCAACGATCCCATTGGTTCCAGGTCGAACCAAGCGCGTGCCATCAGCACAGCGGACCGAGTTCGTGGCGCCCATCGAACCCACCGGATCTCGCAGGCGTTGGAACGCAGTCTCTAGACGCCGCCAGAGTTTCACTTCGCGAAAACCGCCCGAGGCCAACTGCTGTCCATCCGGTCGAAAGGCGAGCGCGCCTACTAAGTCCCGATGCGCTGGGCGGTTGGAAGATTCCGTTCCTGACTGGGTCAGCTCGGTGACGAGTTGTGCAGTCGGCCGATGGTAAATGAATACCCGCTGGCCGCGACCGCACGCGACAAATTCTCCGTCGGGTGACCAAGCTACCGAGTAAATGGCGCGCAAGGGCGGCGCCGAGTCGAGCCAGCGCACCGTCTCGGTTCGCCGCTCCCCTTCGTGAGCGCCTTCATCGATCCAGCGCGCGAGCAGTCCCAACTGCTCGGGGGTGAGATCAACCGCGTTCACTTTGTTGTCGCGCGGCGGCATGCGTGGTTTTTCGGCATGACTCGACAGTCGCAGGAGCAGCGACGCCGCCGCATTACCGGCGACGATCGCTGGCCCCGTTTCGCCACCCTTGAGCATCTCCGCTGGGGTTTCGAGCAGAAGGTCGGCCTTGGTGGTTGTCTTGTTATGGCAAGGCAAACAATTCGCCTGCAGGACCGGAAGGATCTCCCGCCGGAAATCGATGGGATCAGACCGATTGGGGCGTGCAATGGTCAGCGGCGTTTCTGCCAGTCCCATCAAGGGAAATAACCCGACCACAACGAATCGAGCGAGCTCGCGTCTAGTGAAGAACAGGGCAAGACTACCAACACAGGGAAGCGGAGACGGCGAAGAAGGAGCAGGCGATAACATGTGTTCCATCGGACTCGCGTATTTTGGCTTCCGCCGGAAAGCCTGAGGCTCGGCGGGCCGGTAGGGCAAGTCTCAGAAGGTTCGTTCTACTCGACTCGGCCTAGCGCAGGCAGCCGTGTCTTGTCCGGGCGCCCAGTCGACCCCGAGATTCCAAAATCGCTCGCAACTTCCTCTTCCCACTGCCGACTCGGGACGGCAGCGTCGCCGCCACTATGAAACGCGGGTTCGGATTTCTCCTGTCCCTCGGGCTGGCGATTACGTGTTGGCTGCCGGCTCAAGGCGCGTCGTCGGTCGCCGATGACTTCAAGAAGGACACGAGCGTCGGCGTGCGCGCTGCCGAGTCACTTTCGGAGGTTACAGGTATCGCGATTTCGCCATTGCTTGGCGTGGGCGCGATCGGGGCGTATAAGTATTATCGAACCAAACCCGAGGATCGCGCCGGGCTGATTTGGTATGCGCAGCCGTGGTTCTGGAGCGTCGCGCTCGCCATCGTGGGAGTCTGTTTTCTCAAGGATTCCCTCGGGCCCGCGATCCCCACCACCCTCAAGAAGCCCCTCGATGTGCTGGAATTGTTCGAGAACAAACTCTCCGCCCTGATCGCGACCGGAGCCATCATTCCGATCGCGTTGGAAGTATTTGAGGCAGTTAAACCGCACGTTTCTTCGCAACTGGATTTGGCCGGCGCGCACTTCGCCTCCGCCGGGCTCAATACGCTGGGAGAAATCGTCCTGGTTCCCGTCGCGCTGCTCATTTACGGCGTCGTGTGGCTGGTCTCGCACACGATCAACGTGTTGGTGTTGATCAGCCCCTTCACGAGTTTGGACACGATTCTGAAATCGTTCCGAACTGCGGTCCTTGGCTCGGTCGTCGGTGCTCAGGCTCTGGGTAACGGAATCGGCGCCGCCTGGGCTCTCATTATCGTGCTGGTGTGTCTGCTCCTGGCGCCGTGGGCCTTTCGAACGGTCGTGTTTGGCACGGTATTCGCCTGTGATTTGATCACCTTCAGCCGAAAGCGATTTACTCCGTCCACCACCAGCAACTGGCTCTTCACCGCTCGGCGACTAGGGGAGGCGCCGCATCGGGCGTATGGCCGACTGACCCGGACCGAATCCGGCGAGCTCACCTTCACCTGGCGTCCATGGTTAATTTTGCCGGCGCGGACAGAAAAGCTTCCCCCGGGCCGCTACATCCTCGGCCGCGGGTTGATCTATTCCGAAATTCTCCGGGTCGAGGGCGAACACACGCCCGACGTATTCAACCTGCCGCCTCGCTGTTGCGGCCATGAAGACGCCCTGGCCAAGATCTACGGATTGCAAGAAATCCGGCCGATCGGTCTCCGCGCCGCGTGGGCTTGGTTCAAGAATTTGTTCACCGCTCGGCCGGCAATGGCGTGACGCCCGTGAGGTGCCCCGCTAGCGTTGGCCCGTGTTCCTCCGTTTCGCTGGCGTCTCCAAGCGCTACCCGGGCGTGCTCGCGCTCGATGCGGTCAGCTTTGGAGTTTCCCGTGGCGCCTGCCATGCGTTGATGGGCGAGAACGGCGCGGGCAAAAGCACCTTGGGAAAAATCCTGGCCGGCGTTGAGCGCGCGGACCAAGGCGAAATTCAACTCGATGGCTTCGGCATCAGCCCCGCCGATCCGCATGCGGCCCGGAGATTGGGGATTGCCATGGTGCACCAGGAACTGGCGTTTTGCCCCAATCTAACCGTGGCCGAGAATTTGTGCCTGGGCGACCTGCCCGCGCGTTGCGGCTGGTTACAACGCGGTGAACTCCGCCGCCAAGCCCGCCAACTGCTGGAGGCGATCGGCGCGGATATTCCCGTAGATCGACCGGTGAGTGAGCTCTCCACCGGTCAGGAGCAGTTGCTGCAAATTGCCGCCGCCGTTGGGACCGGTGCTCGCCTGATCATCTTCGACGAGCCCACGAGTTCCTTATCCGTCGCTGAATCCGAACATCTCTTCTCGCTGCTCGCCGAGTTGAAACGACGCGCGATCACCGTCTTGTACGTGTCGCATCGCATGGATGAGATTTTCCGCTTGTGCGATTCGGTGTCGGTGTTGCGAGACGGCCGGCATGTCGCCACGGAACCGATGGCGCAAACGAATCCGGATCGATTGATCGAGCAGATGATCGGCCGAGAATTGGAGGCCGCGACGGACACCAGTCCGCCGGCGTACCTCGGACGCGAATGCCTTCGTGTGAACGGACTTTCTTCGCCCGGTCGTTTCAAGGACATCGGTTTCGAACTTCGCGCCGGGGAAGTACTGGGCTTGGGCGGGCTTGTCGGCGCCGGTCGCAGTGAAGTCGCCCAGGCGCTGTTTGGACTCGATCCGCGCGCAACGGGGGAGATGCACATACAAGGTCAGCCCCTGCGGGTGGGAAACGTGGCGGCGGCGTTAAGTGCCGGACTCGGATTTATGCCCGAAGACCGGAAACGGCTAGGTTTGATTCTGCCGCTCTCCTGCCGCGCGAATGCAAGTTTGGCCGCCTTGGATCGCGTGGCCACG
>DLVS01000195.1 GCA_003445095.1 Verrucomicrobiales bacterium | reverse complement strand
GTCGCGTATGCGCGGCAGTTGCACGACGATAAGGACCTGCCCGGTGGTGATTTCGAAACGCAGTTCACCTTTGCCCAGACGTTGACCGAGGAAGTGAAGGCGGCGCCCAGAGCCATGTTGGTGGTGAGCCTTCCCGCTTCCACCGACGGCGGCGGCGGTGTTTCACCCACCAGCGACGCGCATGACGAGGAGGTTGGCGGTGTGCGGGGACGGGCCGCCCTGGCGGCGTTGCGGAACGTGGTCAGCCGGGTGGCGACAGCGTGGCGACCGGCCAACGCGGACGAAAGCTTCGAGATTGTGCGGCGGCGACTTTTTCAGCCGATCACGGACAATGCGTTGTTCACGGCTCGGGACACCACGGCGAAGGCGTTCTGCGACCTCTATCGGCAGCATCACCAGGAGTTCCCGCCTGAGTGTCGGGAAGCGGACTTTGAGCGCAAGCTCAAGGCGGCGTATCCCATCCATCCGGAGGTATTTGCCCGGCTTTACCAGGACTGGTCAGGGTTGGTGAAGTTTCAACGGACCCGGGGCGTGCTGCGCCTGATGGCCGCCGTAATTCATCGGCTTTGGGCGGACAACGACAAGTCGCCGCTGATTCTGCCCGCGAGCATTCCGCTGGATGACCCCGGCATCGTGTCGCAGCTCACCAGCTACCTGCCGGGCGGTTGGGAGACGGTGATCGAACGCGATGTGGATGGACCGGGCTCATTGCCGCGAAAACTCGACGGCGACCGGCCGAATCTGGGGCGCTACCAAGCCTGTCTGCGGGTGGCGCGGACTTTGTTCCTCGGGTCGGCACCGACGCCCGGTGCGGCCAACCGCGGGGAGGAAGACCGGCGAATCAAACTCGGCTGCGTCCAGCCAGGTGAAGCACCGGCGGTTTTCGGCGACGCCCTGCGGTATCTCGCGCAGGCGGCGACATACCTCTATCAGGACAATGCCCGCTACTGGTACTCCACCCAGCCCACAGTCACGAAACTGGCGGATGACCGGGCAGAGCTGTTGAAGCGCGAACCGGAAAAGGTTGCAGAGGAGATTCAGCGCCGGGTGAAGGAAGACGTCCGGACGCGGGGAGAATTCCCCAAGGTTCATGCATTCCCCGGCGGCTCCGGCGATGTCCCCGACGAACTAGAAGCGCGTCTTGTCGTGTTGAACGTGGACAAGCCCTTTGCCAAGGAAGGGGTCAACCCGGCGATTCAGGCGGCGACGGAGATCCTGGAAAAGCGAGGGAATGGTGCTCGTCGTTTCCGCAACATGCTCGTGTTTCTGGCAGCGGACCGTAGTCGTCTGGACGAACTGGAAGCGGCGACCCGCCACTTTCTGGCTTGGAAGTCCATCTGCGATGAGGCCAATCAGCTCAATCTGGACCCATTCCAGACTCGGCAAGCGACGTCGCAACGGAGCAGTTGGGACAAAACTTCCCAAGGCCGAATCTTCGAGACCTTCCAATGGCTGCTGGCTCCCATGCAGGGCAAGAGCCAAGGCGAGATCGAATGGCAGATGTCGCGGGTCACTGGAAGCGATTCACTAGCCGTACGGGCGTCCAAGAAACTCAAGACAGACGGCCAATTCATCGCGCTGTTCCACCCGACCGCGTTGCGCCTGGAGTTGGACAAAATCCCGCTCTGGCGTGGGGACCACGTGGCCGTGAAACAATTGGTCGAGGACTTTGCCAGCTACCTCTACCTGCAACGGCCGCGCGATTCCGAGGTGATTCTGGCGGCGATTAGGGAAGGTATTGCCTCGGTGACGTGGCGGACCGAAACCTTCGCGTTCGCCGAAGGATTCGATGAAAAGGCCACTCGTTATCTCGGTCTTCGGACAGGAAAGATCGTGGCCGTCTCGGCTGAGGCACCGGGCCTATTGGTGAAGCCGGACAAAGCGGCCGCGCAACAGGAGCGCGAGGAGCCAACGCAGGTGGCGGTGGTCAATCCAGCGCCGGGACAGCCCTCGGGAACCGGACCGACAGGAGTTCCAAAGTCGCTAGGGGCTACTGGTGCATCAGTCCCTCCAAGCACTGCGCATGAGGCCGAGAAGCCCAACCATTTCTTCGGAAACGTCCAAGTGGACGCCGAGCGCATTAGCCGCGATGTCGATGCGCTGGCCAAGGAGATCATTCAACATCTGGCCCGGTTACCTGGAGCGCAGGTGAAGGTGACGGTGGAAATTCAAGCGACCGTCCCAACCGGAGTTCCGGACAACACCGTGCGCACAGTCAGCGAGAACTGTCGCACCTTGAAGTTCACCAGTCATGGGTTCGAGAAAGAGTAGACCCCAGCTTTTGAAAGCAACTTGAACATGGACGTTCCCCTTGACGCGATGGTAGTCGGGAAATTGGCGATGGCGTGGCTACAAAAGCACGACCTCCTGCCAAGCAGTTGGGGTATCGTTGCCCACCGTGCCCACATTCCGCAGACCAAAACAAATCAATCTAACCCGGCCTAATGCTTCTGTCCTGCCTCAAGCTCTGGAACTTCCGCCGGTTTGGCGCGGAAGGCGACATTGACCTGAAGAAGCCTCACTTGGTTGTCCACTTGCGCAAAGGACTCAACGTGCTCATCGGTGAAAACGACTCCGGCAAGTCGGCCATTATCGATGCAATCCGGCTCACCCTGGGCACGCACAGCTCGGAATGGACTCGCATCGTCGACGACGATTTTTTTTGCGATTCCACCCGGTTGCGCATCGAACTCTTTTTCACAGGCCTCATCGATGACGAGGCGAAGCACTTTATCGAATGGCCAACGGTGTCTGGTGAAATCTATAGGTAAACTTTTGTAGATTTGCGCAGTAGCGCCAGCGCCTCGGCCCAGCGCATTCCGAGGAGGATTCCATTGCGCAAGGTGCGAATGAACTGCGCGGTCAATTGGATCGCAACTGGCAGGAACTTCTGAATGGCAGCCACGGAGCGACCCAACGTCCGCGCGTGGGTCTGGCGTTGGACCAATTGTTCCTGCCGCTTTTGCTCCACCTTCTCCTCCCGAATCCCATGCTCCCGCTCCAATTCCCGACGCAGTAGGATCAGCAAATTGTGAGTCAAGGCTACTAGGTGTGCCCGAGTCTCCTGGGCGACGGGACCAACGGCCCAACTCTTGGTCTCTCCCAACTTGTTCTTGGTGGTATCGAACAACTTCTCGATTCGCCACCGAGTCAAGTAGAGCAAGGCGATCAAGCCAGGCTCCAGATCCATCACCGAAGTCACGAACTCGTAGTCGATCCGACTCTCCGGATCCCGGTACCGGATGATGCGCATGGTTGTCGCTCCGTCGAAACCTACTGACAGGTCCGCCACAACCCCCTCATTGACGAGCTTCTTCCGATCCCAGCCATAGGAGGCGTAGATCATCGGCTTCATGTTGGATTTGGTGCGCGTGATAAATCGGGCGCGATTACCCTCCAGGACCATCCGGGTCCAGAACACCTTGTCGACGAAGGCGGGATCTCCAACGAAAATAGGGGCGCGCTTGCCCTTACCCTTCATGATCTTCCTCGACAATAACCAGGGCACGATCTGGTTTCGGAAGACCGGCATCTCGTGGTTGTGACGCCCATCACCCTGAACGGCCCCGAGGTTCCAGAGCAGTCCGGAATGCAGGCACAACAGGTAGAGGTTGTTGGCAGAAACCTTCTCCCCCTTGTGGTCGTTAGGAGAGTGCACTGCGTGGTCAATGTGATGGCCGTCCACGGCATACACCGGGATGCCCTGGAGTTCGGGGAACTGGGCTAGAAGATCCTCCAAGCCGGAGCGGTTTCGGCTTACCAACTCCGCGTTCAGATCGGCCAGGACTTTGCTCCGGCGTCGGCAATGGAGGCTGTCAAAGAAGGAGGCGCGCGCGACCTCTTCCCCGAGGACTTCCCGGGCCAGCTGAAGGAAGTCCCGGCCGCTGGCGGCCTGGCTCAGCACACGGCAGATGCCCAGGCGAAGGAACTGGAAATCATCCAAAGGACCATCGCGATAAACGCCACGGACGTAGTTGCCCAGGATGTGAAGGGCCGGGGCGAGGACCTGATCCAGCAGGCGGGGACTGGACTGGAGTTCGTTGGAGTGAAGGAGAGTGTCACGCATCAAATGAGGGTATCAAACCCAGAGAACGAACGAAGAAGGGAATAGAGAATAGCGCCCACATCATTGCAGGGGCAGGGCGGGGTCGCCGCGGCGTTGAATGGCCAATTGGCATTGTCCTATGGAATATGAGGAAAAGATCACCCATGGGGCTTATAACATCAGCAGGAGGGCTTTTAGAGGTCGGGGTCCGGAATTTTTGACCCTCCAGCATGGATTTATGGTTCACGAAACCCTCCCTCCACCGACAAATCCAATGGTTAGCCTACTGCTACCCTGCATCAATAACTGTGGCTCGCATTAGAACTCCCCGCCGGACACCGTTGCGAATGGCTTTCGATTGAGGGCAAGGCTCCGGATTGTCACGTGACCCTGCGCGTCAACTTCGACGTCAAGCGGACCGAAAACCGTATCCTGCCCAGCGACGTGAAGGCCGGCGCAGACGATGAGGGTCACCCACTCACGGCCGAGGCCCGCGAATATCTGCGCAGCACCTACCTCCGTCCGCTGCGTGACGCTCTCAACGAACTGGTCCCCCGCAAGAATTCCCGGCTCTCCCAAATCCTGCTCGGGCATGAGCTCTTCAAGGGCAAGCACGACGACCACGAACTGAAGAAGCTGCACGAAAGGTTCAACTCGGACGTGGAAGCCTACTTCGAAGCGGTAGCCAGCGGTGGTGGATCCGCCCCGGCCGCCGGCGAGCAGTTGAAGAAGGAGGTTGATCGCTACCTCGCCGCGTTCTACGGCGAGGAACGCAAGAGCGTCTTTAATGCCGCTGAAAGTTCGCTCAAGGCTATCCTCGAAAAGCTCGAAATCTCGCTTAGGGACACGATCAACCCCGGCCTCGGCACGCTCAACCGCCTGTTCATGGCTTCCGAGCTGGTCCACCTCAACAAGACCGGCTGGCAAGGTCTGCGCCTCTGCCTGATCGAGGAACTCGAAGCCCACCTGCATCCCCAAGCGCAGATGCAGGTCATCGAGGCACTCCAGCGGGAAACTGAAATCCAGATCATCCTCACGACCCACAGCCCGAACCTCGCCTCCAAAGTTCGCCTCGACAGCCTAATCATTTGCGCCGACGGCCATGCCTTCCCGATGGGCACGGCTCCAGAAGGCAAGTCCTACACAGGCCTCGCCCCCGCCGACCATGAATTCCTCGAGCGCTTCCTCGACGTCACCAAGGCCAACCTCTTCTTCGCGCGCGGCGTCATCCTTGTGGAAGGGTGGGCCGAGGAACTTTTGGTTCCGGCACTGGCCAAGGTGATGAAGAAGGCCGGGCTGATTCATGCGAACCTGACCCCGGCGCGGGTCTCGGTCATCAACGTCGGTGGCACATCGCAGCTGCGCTACGCAAATATATTCCTCCGCGCCCAGCTGCCGGAATTAAAAGTTCCGGTCGCCGTTGTCGCGGACATCGATGTGCCTGCTTGGGAACGAGCCCCCGACATCGGGGCCGATGGCAAGCCGGTAAAACACGGCAATGCCTTCGTCTACAAGTTCAACAAACTGGCGCCTGTCGCTGTCGCCGCCGATGCCAAGGCCCGCTTCCTAGACCTCTCCACCAAATACGACCAGCAGTCCGTGAAGGTCT
>DLVS01000189.1:3623-5827 GCA_003445095.1 Verrucomicrobiales bacterium | reverse complement strand
AGATCAGCACGGTTTTATACGTGAATGTGAAGCATGCGATCACCGGCAAGCTGTCGGGCTCCTTGACGGCGAGCTTCCAGAGTTCCGAGTTTGTCGGGGGTGGTCGTTACGACGGTGAGAATGAGCAATGGTGGTCCGCTGGGGCGACGGTATCTTACGCCTTCACGCACAACCTCTCTGCCCAAGTCTCCTACTACTACGACTTGCTCAATTCCGACATTCCGAGCCGCGACTACAACCGGAACCGGGTGTTCTTCGGAATCTCCGCAACATACTGAACGCAAAGATTTGAAACGTGGTCGGAGGTTGGAGTAACATCCACCTCCGGCTTTTTTGTTTATGGAAGTGCCCAAAACAGCGTCTACCGCAGCTTCGGACTCGAAGCTGCATTTTCTGGATTACTGGCGGATTATTCGCATCCGCAAAGTCATCATCCTCGCCGTTTTCCTCTTGGTCGTCATCACCGTCGCGGCCGTGACGTTCATGATGCAGGAGTTTTACTCGAGTACCGCCCGTATTCGTGTCGAGAAAGACACCCCTGACGTCACGTTGTGGGGAATGGGAGGTCCGCCGCAGCAGTACGATCCGTACTACCTTACCACCGAATTCGAAGTGCTGAAGTCATCGACGATTTTGCACCCCGTGGTGGAACAACTGGGCCTGAGGAAAATCTACGCTGAGCGGAGCCCCGGATCGGGTCCCCAGGAGCTTTCCCTGCAGCAGGCTGCCGAAATCTTGGAGCGGGAATTGGACGCCAAGCAGTTCCGGAATACGAGTATCATCGAAATCACCGCGCTCAGCACCAAGAAGGATTTGGCTGCCCAAATCGCCAACGCCACCGCCCGCGAATACATGAAGTATCGGGAGGAATCTCGAAGCAAACGAGCCGACCGGGGCATCAATACGTTGACGAACGAATTGAACGATTTGGAGAGGAAGGTGCAGGAGAAGATCGCAAGCGTGGATGAATTGCGGTTCAAGCTTAAGGTGACCGACGCGAGTGCCGAAGGCGGCAGTCCATTCCAGTCTGTTTTAACCACCGAAACAGTCCGGATGTTCCAAACCCGAACGGAGCTTGAGACCCGACTCACCATGGAAAAGGAGTTGCTCAACAATTTGCGGAGCAAATCTGGTGACGAATTGCGCTATACGTTAAATGTCAATCGACCGACTCCACTCCTTCAAACGTTGCTGGCAGATCTCACGATCGCCGAGCAGCAGAAGGCCCGGCTCAATCCCGATTTCGGCCCCAAACATCCGGAGGTTGAGCGCGTCACGGGGCTGTTGGCGAAAATCAACATGCAGATTGATGAAGTTGTCGCGGGGATCCTGAACTCCATGCAGGCGCAGATCGACACCGACGAGGCGGCGCTGACGTCCATCAACACGAAGTTGGAGAAATTCAAAGGCGACGAAGCCAAAATCATCGCCGAAACCCGCCCCTACATGCGCGAAAAGAAGGATTTGGATACGCTGACCAAAATGCGCGACGCCACCGTAATGCAGCTCACGCAAGAGAAGATCAATCGCGCTATCTCCAAAGAATCGAGCGTTGAAATCATTGATAAGGCTGAACCCGGTTTGCGACCCGTGAAGCCCAAGAAGACCCTCAACATCATCTTGGGGGCGATGGCCGGACTGTTGCTCGGAATTGGACTGGCCTTCTTCATCGAATACTTGGACACGTCGGTGAAGACCATCGACGACGTGGAGCACGCGCTCAGCGCACCCGTGCTCGGGGTCATTCCACAAAACGTCAGCAATCTGGTACACGACGGACCCGAGAGTCCCCATGCAGAAGCGTACCGCGTGTTACGCACCAACCTGCTCTTCTCGCGAAAGGATCCCAACCTGCGGACCATTACGGTGGTGTCCGGCGGTGCTGGCGAAGGCAAATCTACCACCCTGTTCAACCTCGCAACCGTGTTCGCCCAACAAGGAAGCCGAGTGTTAATCGTCGATTCTGACTTGCGGCGGCCAAGCTTGCATAAGCTCTTCAACGTGTCCAACGCCATGGGCTTGACCAACTTCCTCCTCAAGCAAAACAAATTGGAGGAGGTGGTTCAGACCACGGTGATTCCGACCTTGGATTTCTTGCCCAGTGGGAAACTTCCCAGTAGTTCGATGGGCATCTTGAACTCGGGCGCCATGCGTTCGTTTATCGATGAAGCCAAGAGCCGCTACGATTTTGTGTTCTTTGATTC
>DLVS01000189.1:1338-3390 GCA_003445095.1 Verrucomicrobiales bacterium | reverse complement strand
TGAACAACATCAACATCTCGCAGGATAGCTACTACTATTACTACAGCGGCTATTACTACGACTACTATTCCAAGAGTGAAGACTCCCGCTCGTCGGGAGAGAAGGCCGTCAAAGACGGTGTCGCCAAGGTCGGGGGCGACTTGAAGAAGAAGTACTGATCCGGTTATCCGTTGTGTTCTTGTTTGTCATGAAGTGTATCTCTGTCCCCGTGCGTCAGGTCGCGGCCGTTTGCACTGTGCTTTTGCTCCTAGCCCTGGCGGGTTGTGCTGGACCTGATTCGGCGCCGCCCCCGTCCTTCGCGATCCCGCCGAGTGGTGGGCCGAGTGGAACCAACCACGTTTCTGATCCTCAACAACTGAGTTCCGATATCCTTCGACCCGGTGATCGGATCCGAATCGTTTATAACGACATCCCCGATGCACCCACCCCGACCGAACAAGTGATTCCTGAGGATGGAAAGATTCTGCTACCCCGGGGCATTGAAGTGACAGTCGGCGGGAAGAAACGAACCGATGTCGAAAAGGAGATCATGACGATCTACGTGGACGAGAAGCGCATCTATCGCAAGATCACCGTCACCATTGAGCGCATGGCTTCGTTCATTTCCGTGGAAGGCGAGGTCCGAACACCAAGTTCGATCGTCTACCGTGCCGACCTGAACGTGCTTTCTGCCGTAGCCGCGGCCGGCGGCTTCACGGAGTTTGCGAAGCGGAGCGGTGTCATCGTGACTCGCGCAGCCACGAAAAAGCAGGAAAAGGTGAACGCGACTCGAGCGGTGCGCGATCCGAAGCTCAACGTGCCGCTCTACCCGGGCGATTCGGTTTATGTCCCGCGAGGAATATGGTGATGTCCTTGTTGCTATCTCCGGCAGGAGATCACTGAGGATTTTCGGGGCGACGGTAGAGATGTTTCAGTCACTTTCGAGTTAAGCACGGGATTGAGACAATCGGTTCCATGGTCGAGTTACGCTTATGCAGTAGTCGCGCGGCTCGAATCGTCGTCGCAACACGATTCCCCTTCGCCATCGGTCGAAAGGATGCCGATTGGATTATCACGGAACCAGGTGTCTGGGATCGGCACTTGGTCATCGAGCAAGCCAAAGACCGTCGATTTGTCGCGGTCCCTCAAGCGGAGGCTCAGGTATGCCTTGGCGGGCGCGCCATCAATGTTCCAAGCCCACTCCAGAACGGAGATATGCTCGACCTAGGGTCCGTCCAGCTTCAGTTCCGAATTGCGCCCACGCGGCAGAGAAGTCTTGCTTCGCTGGAAACATCAGTGTGGATCGGGCTTGGAGTGCTGGCAGCGGCGCAATTCGGGTTCGCCCTAGCTTGGTAACGCCGGCTAAACTTCAATCGTTGGGATTCCTTCATCGGCCAGCCAACGTCCGCTGTCCCAACATGCGAGTCAGCTCCGAGAACTTGGCCCGGTTTTCCGGCTTCAGCGCCTTCAGAAACTCATGGGCTTCCAAGCAGCACTGGGCAATTTCATCTTTGGACGCGCCGGCAGCCGGCACCTCCTGCTCGCTCCCCGCCGCAGGAGTCGCAATATCGCCATGCAGAACCTTCACCAGAGAAAACACGCCCAAATTATCGAGCAGATCGGTAATGCGGGGATTCGGATTTACGAGGGTGAACTGAGGGCTCTCTTGCTCGGCTCCAGACCCAGATTCGGACGCCAGCGCGGCCAGCACACCGGAAAAGGTGCTGTCCATCAATCGGCATTCAGTCAAATCAAGGCAGAACTGATGGACGCCTTCTTCGCTCAGGCGGCGAATCAAGAGTTTGAAATCTGGGGCGCCTTCAACGGCAGCTCGCCCCACCAAACGGACGTAGGCCGTCGGCCGCTCGACCAACACCAACATCTTGGACCCTGGCAACGCCATCTTGAGTCAATCCTTCCCCGGAAACGAGGTTCGGTCAAGGTTCCCCCTCGCCAGCCGACTTGCCTGCGAATCGTTCCCTTCAACGCGAGCGGAGGCCGGGACGCGTTTCAACGCCGAAAGAATTGCAGTTGAGTCATCTAGCCGTTTGCTTCTCCCGTTTCATGCGGAAG
>DLVS01000189.1:0-1068 GCA_003445095.1 Verrucomicrobiales bacterium | reverse complement strand
ACACCTGTGAGTTTCCAGTTGGCGGTGACCAATCTCGCCACGCTCAATCTGACCAATGTTTTCGTCACGGTCGTGGTCGACGGGCCGGTGCAGTTCTTGTCAGCTACGAATCGATTCGGCTCAGTAACGAACTTCACCAATCTCATTTTTTTTACGGTCAATGCTTTGACCAACAAATCCGTGGCCACACTGGGATACACTCTGAACCCGGTTAGCTTTGGCAGGATCGACCATTCCGTTTTGGTGGAGGCAACAAATGCGGCCGCATGGGAGACCAACTTCCTCACCCGTATCATCGCTGGACGAGCTAATCTTGGCGTGACGTTTCGAGGTATTCCCTCCGGCGCGCTCGCCGGCGATCTTCTCGCCTACCAAACGCCAGTAACCAACGGTGGACCCAACGCCGCCATCGCTGTCCAACTGACGCATACGTTACCTTCCGGATTGACCTTGCTGGGCGTTGATCCGCCCGGCCAGACATTCAGCGAAATCAGCAACGTCGTGACTGTGCCCCTTGGATTAATGACCAACGGTGCGAGCACGGTGGTACAATTCCGGGTTAAACCAACTTTGGCCGGGACGCTTCCTCTGACCGCGTCGATCGCGGCGCCCGGCTTCGACAATCCCGGAACCAACAGTCAGGCCACGGCCAGCCTCAAGATCGCGACGCCGGGGCCAGGTCGGCTAGCCGCGTTTGTGAAAGGCCCGCAGGTGTTCAATCGACAAAACGGGCTAATGGAGCAGCCTGCAATGGTCACCAACGTTGGCCCCACCTCGATCACGGCAGCAAGGGTTATGATCGCAGGCGTAACCAACTGGGTTTACAACGCGGCGGGGACCAATCAGACGACTCCTTTTGTCGTCGTGGAGGGTCTCTTACCAACCGGCGGTTCGGCTCAACTACTGCTGCAGTATTTCAATCCCGCGCGGCAGCCAACCGCTGATCCTGACTTGTCTGGTCTCGATGTTCCCATTCCTGGACCGACTCGCCCAGTCGGCACGGTGGTGCCACTGTCAGCAGCTCAGCCAGGTCCGGACGGTTTCGTAACACTTGAGTTCCCGACAATC
>DLVS01000445.1 GCA_003445095.1 Verrucomicrobiales bacterium | reverse complement strand
TGGCTCTTTCAATTGATCGCGGCAGCGATTCTGCTGCAAACGCTGTTTTTCAAATTCAGCGGCGCGGCGGAATCCAAGTTTATCTTTACGACGCTAGGTGTGGAACCCTGGGGTCGCATTGCGACTGGCATGGCAGAATTGGTGGCCGCCGGACTGTTGCTTTGGAGCCGAATGGCCCTTTTCGGCGCGCTGTTGTCACTCGGCCTGATGTCCGCCGCAATTATCAGCCACCTCACTAAACTCGGACTGGTAGTGCAAAACGACGGCGGACTCCTCTTTGGTCTGGCGATAACGGTTTTCTGCGCGAGCACGATCGTAATTTGGCTTCGTCGGTATCAGCTTCCGTATGTCGGACCGTTGCTCGTCACCGCACAGCGAACCGGTTGGACCGGATCGCGATTCTCGTCTTGAAACCTGGCGTGTAAGCAAACTCGACTCAGTGCGACCCACCTGCGTGACCGATTCCTCTCCGGTCAGTGTCTATGATAAATCCACTTACTCCTTGTCCGCCTGCGCGCGATTCTGAACCCGAGTGGCCCTCGCGATCGTTCGATTTCGATCTCACCGAACAATCGGCCGATGGCCGGCGAATTCTCAGGGCCGCGGCCGAAATCCTGCATCAAGGAGAGCTGCTGCTCGGTGCGCTCAGTCCGGACAATTACTCTCGCAAAGTTCCCGCGGTGTTCAATGCGTCGATCGGGGGACACTACCGTCATTGCCTCGATCATTTCACCAGCCTGTTCGACGGACTGGATGACGATCTGGTGGACTATGACCACCGGGCTCGTGATCCGAGACTCGAACGGGAACCTGAGTTTGCGCGAAACGTCACCCGAGCGCTGCGCGCGCGGTTGGCGCAAGTGGAACTGGCAACGCTCGCAGCACCGGTCTCGGCGCGGTGCGAAGTCAGTTACGAACAGGGGGATTCGCCGGTCACGTATTCCACTGTGGGGCGCGAACTCGTGTACGCCATTGCTCATGGCATCCACCATTACGCGCTCATCTCCGTTATGGCGCGCCTACTGAACGCAACCTTGCCACCGAATTTCGGGGTCGCCCCTTCAACGGTCGCTCACCAAAAGGCTGAGGTCGGTCAGTAAGTCGGGCATCTTATGACACCGGAATCATCGGCCTGGCTGCCGCTCAACTTTGCTGAGTGGATGCCGATCACGCAGGCCTCAACATTGGGACTAGCGACGTTCGTCCAGGAAGATGTGCCGACGATTACGGCCGCTTTGCTGGCCGGCGGAGGACGACTGGCCTGGTCGGCCGGTTTTTTCGGCTGCTTCCTCGGCATTTGGCTCGGTGACGCGCTGTTGTATCTGCTGGCACGCGGGTTTGGGCGTCCGCTGCTCCGATTCGGCTGGGCTCAACGACTGGCGACACCCGAGAGCGTTGCCCGGAGCGAACAATGGTTTGCTGAGCGCGGCGCGTGGCTGCTGGTGAGCAGCCGGTTCGTTCCCGGCACTCGACTCCCCACGTATCTTGCAGCCGGGTTTCTTCGGTTGCCCTTCAGTCGATTCTTGCTGGTCACTGGAAGTGCGGTCGCAGTTTGGACGCTCGCGATTTTTGGCCTCGCTCACATCTTCGGCGCGCAACTGACTGGCTGGATGCAGCGTTGGAATCACGGCGCCTGGCTCCTGCCGGTGATCGTGATCGCCGCGGTGGCGGGACTTCATTTCATCAGGCGTCTCGAACGAATCAATCACGCCCGGCGGTTCGGTGCTACCGTGGGTCGCTGGAGGCGTTGGGAATTCTGGCCCCCGTGGCTGTTTTATCTCCCGGTGGCCGGGCGCTACCTGCTGTTGGCGCTCAAGTATCGTGGCGTCTCCCTTCCGAGTGCGGCAAATCCCGGAATCGTCACCGGTGGTCTGGTGGGTGAATCGAAATTTGCCACCTTGCGCGAGCTTTTTCGGACCAGTCCTGAGGTTACAGCCGAAGCTTGGTTCCTGCCGGCTTCGGAATCTAAAACTTGGAATTCGACATTCGAAATTGAAGCTCGCCTGGCCTCCCTTCGCCGCCTTTGCGCTAAGCACCACATTGCCTTCCCGTTGGTTTTAAAACCTGATCTTGGTCAGCGTGGCCTGGGTGTGAAGCTCATCCAGAGTTTTGAAGAGGCGGACGCGTATCTTCGGCACACTCGAGCGGCAGTGGTGGTCCAACGTTATGCGGCCGGGCCGGGAGAAGTTGGGATCTTTTATTATCGTTTTCCTCACGAGGCGCACGGTCAAATCTTCGCGGTAACCGAGAAAATCTTTCCGACTCTCACCGGCGACGGAGTTCACACAATAGAAGAGCTCATCTGGAAAGATCCTCGGGCTCACTTCGTCGCTGATCGCTACCTAACACGCTTCGCAGAGCGGCGTCGCGAAGTGTTGGCGCCGGGCGAGACGCTGCGGCTGGTCGAAGCAGGGAACCATGCCCAAGGTTGTATTTTTCGCGACGGATCTCGCCTGCTGACCCCAGAGCTCGCCCAACGAATCGATGAAATTTCCCAACGCCTGCCGGGCTTTTTCATCGGCCGGTATGATCTCCGCTTCGGGTCGGAGGATGATCTTCGGGCCGGCCGAAATTTTCAGATCCTCGAACTCAACGGGGCTTCGGCTGAAGCCACCAGCATTTACGATGCGCGCAATTCCTTGTGGGCCGCCTACCGGACACTCTTTCGGCAATGGGAGTTGGTATTTGCTATTGGTGCGGCGAACCGCTCGCGGGGCGCACGGTCCACATCGATTCCGGAACTTTGGCGCGCTTGGCGTAATGCGAAGCGGCTTTTTGCCAGTTATCCACTCGCTGACTAGCGATCCTTCAATCTTCATGTGTTCCGTAACTTTTTGGCCGAAGCCCAGCGGCTATTTGCTCGGGATGAACCGCGACGAGAGCCTCAGGCGAGCCTCCGGTCTGCCGCCCGCTCAATTCATCGAAGGTAGGCGCAGAGGCGCCCATCCGAGTGAACCCAACGGGGGAACTTGGATCTCACTGAACGACCGCTGCGTTGGCTTTGCGCTCATCAATTGGTATGCAATCCAGGCGAGGGCACCGCGGCCGGCCATATCCCGCGGTGAGATCGTCAAGTCGCTTCGTGGCTTTGAATCGCCGGAGAGTGCCGCGGACGGCCTGGCGAAACTTCCGCTTGAGCGAATGGATGCCTTTCGGTTGTTGGGCTTCTTCCCCGAACGTCGCCTGGCGCGCGAATGGCGCTGGAATCTGGAGTCGCTGTCTGGTGTCCCTCACGAATGGTCGCCCACGCAATGGTGTTCGTCGGGCTTCGATGAACCTACCGCGCAGCAGGTCCGTCGCGCGACGTTCGAGTCGATGCGAATGGAACGGGACGCCGGCACCCTGCTTTGGTTGCGACGGCTGCACGGGTCGCATTCCCCTGGTCGTGGTCCGTTCTCGATCTGCATGCACCGCCCCGATGCGGCGACGGTCAGCTACACGGAACTGGACGTCGGCGCTGGATCGTCCGTCATGCGCTACTGCTCCGGCCCGTTGTGTTGTGGATGTGATCGCCTGATTGAAGCACAAGTCCACCCGGCTAGGTCCTGAGTCAACGTCCTGCGGGTTTTCCAGGACTCTCAATCCGATCACGCACCGGGATCAAGCGGACGTGCGCGAGGACCTGGTCTGCGCCGGATCGGGCAAAGCTGCATTGGTGGTTGTTCCTACTAAGCCGCACTTCTAGGTTTCGCCGTGCCCCCGCGGAGAATCCACTTGGTTCGATATGCCCCACGCTGCAAACGACGTCGGGGGCCTCGGTCATGAATCGGGCGCTTCCTCTGTTGTTAACCGGCTTAGGACTGGCCAGCGGTTGCGGCCGAGTGAGTGACGCTGATCGGGCCGCGCTTGGCCATCCCACCACGGCGACTGCCCAATGGTTTCGCAACGTGACGTCGGAATCCGGAGTGGCCTTCACCCATCACGCCGGAACCAACTACTGGATGCCGGACCAGGTGGGCTCTGGTGTGGCGTTGTTGGACTTCAATCAGGACGGGCGGCTTGATCTTTACCTCGTGCAGAACGGTGGTGACGGCGCCGCTGGGCGGAATCAACTATTTCAACAAGACGCCAACGGATTGTTCCACAACGTCTCGGAAGGCTCGGGTGCTGACCTCGCCGGTCGCGGAATGGGTGCGATCGCGGGTGACGTGAACAACGACGGGCGGCCGGACCTCGTTGTGACGGAGTATGGGGCCGTCCGGCTCCTGGAAAATCTTGGGGCCGGAAAGTTTCGTGAAGCGGCCCCTGATGCGGGACTCGACAACCCGCGTTGGGCAGTCCCGGCGAGTTTCCTCGATTACGATCGAGATGGCTGGCTCGATCTCGTGGTGGGAAATTACGTAGACTACGATCCCACGCAGACCTGCACCGATACCCAAGGACGCCAGGATTTCTGTGCCCCGGCAGCGTTTGGCGCGACGTCCACTCGGCTCTGGCGGAATGTCACTGGCCGATTGGGGGGACTGCCGCGATTCCAGGATGCCACCGAGACTTCGGGCCTGACTCGGGCGCCCGGGGTGGCGTTGGGACTGGTCTGCGCCGACTTCGATGGAGATGGATGGCCTGACATTTTTTGCGCCGACGATGGGCGCGCCAATCGGTTGTTCGTGAATCAACATGACGGCACATTCCGCGAAGAGGCGGCGATGCGCGGCTTAGCATTAAACTATATGGGGCGTCCCGCAGCCAATATGGGAACGGCATTTGCAGACTGTGACGCGGACGGTTTGCCTGAGCTCTTCGTTACGCATCTGACCGAGGAATTCCATTCGCTATACCGTCAGGATCGTCGAGGCCTATATCTGGATGTCGTGGCTCAGGCTGGACTAAGTGAATCCGGCTGGCGCGGTACGGGTTTTGGCGTCGTACTTGCGGACTTCAACTGCGATGGCGCCCCCGATCTGGCCCAGGCGAACGGACTAGTGCGGCGCGCTGTCCCCGGGCAGACGCCCGTGGCGTCTGGAATCGATCCGTGGTGGGCTCGTTATGCGCAGCGGTCCCAGTTGTTTGAGAATGATGGGGCCGGCCATTATCGCGATATCTCCGCGGCCAATGGCGGGTTTTGCGGTGAAGCCATGGTCGGCCGGAGTTTGGCGGTCGGGGATCTGGATGGAGATGGCGCCCCAGACTTGGTGATTGGGAGCCTCGGAGGACCGGTGCGGATCTATCGCAACGTGACTCCGCGTGGCCACTGGCTGGCCGTGAGCTTGATCGATCCCGCCCGAGGCGGCCGCGACGTGTTAGGGGCGGAGGCCGTGGTTCGAGCGGGGGGGCGTCCGCGTTGGGCGGTCCTCCAACCCGCGACCGGTTATCTCACGAGCCACGAACCTGCACTCCATTTCGGGCTCGGAACAGGCGAGTCCTTTGAAGGAATCGAGGTTCGATGGCCCGACGGAACCAAGGAGCTTTTCCCTGGTGGCGCCGCCGACAAGCGAATCGTTATCAGCAAGGGAACTGGTTCCGGAGCGCGCCCATGACCACTCCGCGGCACCCGATGTGGCTTATCCGAGCGTGCTGGCGCTCCGGAACTGTGGGCCTACTTATGCTGCTTGTATTGGGAGGCTGCGGGCGATCTCCGGAGCCTCCCGCGACTCCGGCGGGATTGGCGAATGCGGAGCTGTCTCGGCAGATCGAGACCGCCCGAAGCGAAGTTCTATCCAACCGGACTTCCGGCGCGGCCTGGGGCCGGTTGGGCCAATGTTTTGAGGCGGCTGAATTCTTTCCGGAAGCGCGTATCTGTTACGCTCAGGCAGAAGCCTTAGATACTGGCTCCGCCCGCTGGCCTCACCTCTTGGGCCTATTACTACTCCAAGAAAGTCCCGAGGATGCCTTGGTCCAGCTTGCTCGCGCGGTGGCCGTGGCTGAACCGACCAATGACTTTTCTCGAGTGCGGCTGGTTCAAGCGCTGGTGGAACGTGGACGATTTGCCGAAGCGACCAACCACCTCGCGGTGTTACTAACCAATCAAGCGACTCATCCGGCGGCGCGACTTGAGTTGGCCCGAGTTCGATTGGCCGAGGGACGGGCGACGGAGGCGATCGACCTTCTGACGCCTTGCCTGACGAATCCGTACACGGCACGTCCCGCGGTCCTATTACTCAGCCAGTGCCGAGTCCGCGTCGGTGACGCACCGGCGGCGGCGGCGCTTGCCAGCAAGGCAGCGACCATGCCGCGCCCTTTTAACTGGCCCGACCCGTATTCACGTGAGGTCCAGAACCTGCGCCAGGACCTCGCGCGGCAGGTCGAACGCGTCAACAGCCTGGTGATTCAGCGTCGATTTGATCAGGCCGAGGAGCTCCTTAAGCCCCTGATCGAACGAAGTTCCGACCATCCCGAAGTGTTATTGGTCCTGGGGCGGGTGCGGCTTCAGCAAGGCCGGTGCGACGAAGCTGAAGCTGCGATCAGCCGGCATCTGGAGGCGACGCCAAGTTCGTTGAATGGTTTAATCCAATTGGGCCTGGCGCTGATGTGTCAGTCGCGGTGGACCGACGCTGGTAAGGTCTTTGGACGGGCCGTGGAGCTGAAGCCTGACTTTGCGCAGGCGCATTTCAATTTGGGTATGGCTCGAATCCGAACGGGCGACACGGCTGGGGCTATCGCCAGCCTCCGCGAGGCGCTGCGCTGCAGTCCGGGAGACGCTCGCGCCCACAGCGTATTGGCCGACGCACTTGCCAGCAGCGGACAGACCGAAGAAGCGGCGTTCCACCGCGAGCGGGCGCGCAGCCTCAAATAAAAAAACCCTTCCTCCAATTCGGAGGAAGGGCTTGCTTACGCCGGGGCGACTCACTGATTGAGTCGCATATATTGAGCGGTTCCGGTAACCGGTACGACGACCTTGAATTTTCCGTCCACGATGGGCAGGCCGTTTCCTAGGTCTGTCCAATCGGGGCTATTGAGAAGCGAAACTCCTTCTAACACATAGCCTATGGCGCTCGCCGGCCACGTGACGGTGAGGCTGGTGCCGTCGAGAACTGCGGTTAGCGCTGGCGGAGTCGCCGATGGTAGCGAGTCGGGTCCAGCGGCAAAGCTCGCGGTTACCTGGGCCGGAGTCAGGGCACCCTGAGAAATGCGTAGTTCATTGAACTTGCCGGCGTAAAACGCGTCGGCTGGGAATTGGGAGCGGCCGAGTGGTCGCCGTATCATTAAAAAAAAAAAAGAAGACAGAAA
>DLVS01000448.1 GCA_003445095.1 Verrucomicrobiales bacterium | reverse complement strand
CGGCAAGTATCGCTCGAGTTTTACGTGTGACGAGATGCTCCTCGACATTTGACGGATCGAGCGTAAGCGTGACCCGGTCGACATCGGCGAAGATCGGACGGTTGCCGAGCAGGAGCCACGGCGTAATGCTCCCTCCGAAGTTGAGCGGCGATGTTATGAAGTCCGCACCCCGAAGGTCCAGCGCCAGAGCGAGCGAGAAAAGAGCACTCGTTGCGCTAGCCATGCATATAGCATGTTTCACGCCATAAAACCCCGCAAGCCTGCTCTCGAGCTCGGAAACGGCTCCTACGCCCATAAAGTGGTCGAGATCCCTTGACCGGGCATCCCCGAGCATTGCAAACTTTCCGCCGCCTATGTAACCATCGATTGTTTCAGACATTGTTGTATGGCTCGAGTTCCTTGATCTTGGCGTCAAGCGCGGACAGATCGAGGTCTCCGGTCTTCGGATCAACAATCCCGTTGAGATACTCGGGAATGCTGCCAACGGCTCCCGCTTCACCGGCCCATGGCAGGAATGACTTTGAGGTGCAGTGCCGGATAGCCTGCAGATCGGCGTATACGATGGTTAAGAAATCACGCCTCGGGATAAAGTCGTTGGCGGCAAAAAGAACCAGGTCAGCATTACTGACCGTGCTGTCGCACGTCACCAACGCGGTTGTGATCGCACTTCTGATATCTCGAGGGCCTGCCCCTTTAGAGTAGAAGATGGCACCGGCTTCTATTACTTTCGGATCATTCGCGTCGATTCCGGAGCCGGGCAAAGCCTTCCTTGCGATCTCAACAATTATCGCGGGAAAGTCTTCGCGGAGCGGGAACAAGACGGGAAGGACCACGAATCTCGTCAGAAGGGCCGACCCGATCGTATGTACGCGGTTGGTGGTGGCCAAAAGGATTGACCTTCCGCAACGGGTCTGGTCAGAGAGGGCCGTTAGTAACTCTGCGATTACCGCGAGACTGGCTCCGGAGTCGCCATTGAAACCGCCACGATCAACAGGAAAGGTTTCCGTGAATTCGTCGACAAATGCGACATTCGGCTCCCAAGCCCGAAGAACATCGTGCTGGACACGGGTCTTACGCTCGGTTCCCCCGACGAGCCCATCCTTCGTTGATAACATTTGAAAGTTGGGTAATTGGCTAAGACGACCTGTCTCAAGACAAAGGTCGGTTTTACCGGAAGCCGCACATCCGCCGAGCAGGACGTTGGCCGGTGTCGACGGGTCTCCCTCGCGCAACATACGAGCCCATTTCTTCAGAAATTTCCGAGGAACCTTGATGTTCTGCCCAACAAGTTTGAGGTCAATCACGCGCCTTGTGTCGAGCGGCCGAAGCGTACCTTCAGACAACTCGTGGACGTCCGCATTCTTCTGCTCAGCGATCTCGGCGGCCGTCAACGGCCGCCCTGTTCTATCGGAAGCTCGCAGTTGGCCCTCAAGACTACGATTGGGGGTGTGAACGGTGAATGCGACGACACCGTCGACGTCAAGGCCGTCTTCGAATCGGGCGTTCGGGTATATATCAATCGCCGCCTTGGTGAACTCCAGCTTCTCATTCATATCAGGCTGCGGCAGTCGGACTTTTTTCAAGTGGGCAGAGGCGAGCTCATCCATGTGCTGGAGGCGACCGTGGAAGAATAATTTGTTTCCGCTCTTTCTAAGTGCTAATGACTGCGACGTGATATGTATATGCTCCGCGATGACGAGTTGCGCTTCGGTCTGGCTACCGGGTGCCATGCATGGCGAGAAATGTTCGGCGAACTCGAAACAGATGCCGACCCTCAACGGCCGCCCATCCTGCCACGTCAGGTCGGCCGTTCCCGACCGCAGCAGCTCCGTAGTTGCACGTAGCATCGCGATCGTCTCATTTTGATCAGTCTTGATCGCGAGTATTCCGCTCTTTTGAAAAGCCCCGCGAACGGTCTGTCGGTCGCGCTCATTTGTTATCCAGGACTCGAACCAATTGAGGCCGTGCGCCTTGCTAAAAGTGGCGAACAGCATGCCGAACTCGCGATACAGCATTCGCCGAACGGCTTCGAATAACGGCCGGATCTTGCCGTCATCGCAGACAAGATCGTAGAAGCCGCGTCCGTGGAGAAGGATCGCCCCATGGTCTTCCTGACATGCATTATGTATAAGATCGATCACGGACATATCCTTCTCCAATTTGACGCTTTAGCTCGTCAGTTTCGCCTTCGTCAGCGATCCGCCGGAGCGGTTCATGAGGACCCGGCGGTCGTCCTCGTTGTCGTGCACCGTGGTTACTGTGGACGAACTGCGACGCGTGGGGCTTAGCTTTTTGGCGAGGAAGGCCTTCGTCGCCGCGAGCTCGCAGATGCCGCCGGTCGGTTTGCGTCTCGGCGGCGTGGACATTTCGATACCCTCGTCCTTCAATGAGGCGTAGAATTCATCGAGGATCTGATGGCATGTGTTGTCGGTGACACCAATAACTTCGGCCTCGATCTTGAGATCGCGTTCGGGTCGAACGTCCATCTCGGTCACGATGGTGCGGCCGATCGCATCCGTGGCAGCGAGCCGAATGATGTTATTGCCTAGGGGGCTATTAAGCGCCTCGATCTTGCCGAAACCGATCTTGACCGCGGCGTTCTGAACGGCCATTTGTACGCCGGATGTAACAAGGTGGTGATGATCTTGAACTGCTGCATGGGCTAGTGCGAGACCGGCCGTTCTTACCTGCTCGATGGTCGCGGCATTTCTTAGGTCATCAACGCGGGACCGAAATTGGTCAGAGTCGACGGCATACAGTGACGTGCTCGCGAGGGCCTCAAGCATTCCCTGCTTTACAACAGCGATGTCGCCAGACGGCTGGTTGGCGAGCGATGTCATCCTCGAGCGCAGGCTTTTCGCACCCGAGACCTGTTTGAGCGGCACGAGCCGCGCGTGCTTCTGAACGTTACCCGAAGCGGTTCGCGGAAGCTCCGGTATCCCTTTGAGAGCTTCGCTGATCAGTTTTGCTCCAGCAGGAACCAGAAGCTTTCCGACTATAGCAGCTGCTATAAATGCAATTATTGCGGACATTTTTTTTCTCCTTTTTATCTGACTTCGTCTTCATCGGACATGTCGTAGACGGTCCCGGGCCATTCGTTGTTTGACCCGCTACCGTTCTGTTGAGCCTGCGACGGCTCATTTGCGTTAGAATTCTCTGCCGACGGCCCAGCATGCGGCGTATCCTCGGTATCTATCGGTTGTGAACGTTGCCCGTTGGAACCGGTTGCATTCGCGGTCGACGGCCGTTGTCGCTGATCGGGCTCGGGAGGCTCGATGACCTCAGTGGCGAACGTCGCGTTGGTAACCCTGATTGTGGTCGCGCCGAACGGGCCAACCTTTCCTTGGCTAGAGCTGCCCGCTGACGTAACGGCACCGTGAAAATCTCGAAAGCTGCTCTCAAGATCGCCGCTTGCTTTCCGGCGGCGCCGCTCCAGGTTGCGGATCCGTCGCGTAATGTCTACCTGACGTGCCTTGAAAGCGCCATAGCCGTAGGCGTTGACGACGGCGCAACCAAACCAGAGGATAAAGCCATGGAACGCCAGGGCGAACAGGCCAAAAAGGGCCGCCCTCGCGATCGCCGCCGTGAGCGACGCTCGTCCCATTGTTTTAGCGGGATCTGCTGAAAACATCCCAGAGCTGATGAGCGAGAAGATAACTATAAAGAGCGGCAGCGTGATCCAGAGCATCACCGACAACTGAGCTGAACGGCGACGCAGTTCGCGAGAGAGATGCTCGTTATCCCGGCCGGCTCCGATCACCAGCTCGACGACAACATAACCCAGGGTAAAAAGTACGACCGCGACCAGAACGATCCACCCGATGCCGCTCCCACCGACACCTTTGACAGACTCGATCGCTCCCCTCGCAATCTCTCGTCCGACGTAGCTCAGCATTAGCATGTCAAGCGTCACGACCGCGAGCGGGCTCGCCATCAATAATATAAAGAATGCGATGTCGGTCGCGGTGACGTTCATGAACTTGCGGTTCCGTTCGTTCCAGTTCCTTAAGACCGCCCTTAACCATCCAATCTGTTCGTCAAAACCGGCGATGTCGCTGGCACTGCTTTGGACGATCCACAGACTATCGTCTCGGTTCTTCTTCGTTGTAGCTTCACCAGAGGCTCGAGTCTCTTCTTCGCGACGACGGTCGGTCTCCGCAGCCTGCTCCTCCCGTTCGGCTACGAGCCGGTCGGTCTCACGTTCCAAAAGTTCAGCATCAGCTAAGCTTGGCATTACCTTGACCCCCTCCTTTCCAACTTATTGACAACGTCATCGATCGCTGCCCTTAAGGCTTCAAACCGTGTCGCCCCGTAAGCCGACAACACCTTGTCATCCGAGGTGGAATTGACCCACAGGACGCGAGCTCCGCTGTTGAAAGGCCGACGCGCGTTGCGACGGTTGTCGATACCGTCGGAGACGACTATCAATGTTTCCTGCCAACCAACACCTTTAACGGGTTCCGACAAAAAGAGATCAGCGGCGTTGAGTGCCGAGTTAAGATCTGTCCCCTTGGCGGCGGGCCTCGCAAGCAGATCTTCGATCCTCCGGAAATATTCGTCGATCTCGGGCTTTTTCTTTTCCAAAACGCTTTTGACTGAATCTGCCTGTTCGACCCTCAGCTGATTGAAAGCTGCGACCCGGTCGTCGAACTCGTATGCCTGCTCCTCTTCGTGCATGACCGGAGCCGCATGCAGCAGCGGTGGCTGCGGGAAATCGATCCTTTCCAAACCCGGCTGAGGTGCCTCACGGACGAAACCGATGGCGAGAATGCCGCCGCATCCGCCAATTGCGTCGATGAGCGGGCGTATATCTTCGGCCTTGGCAGGTGCCGTGCCTGACGTCGACATGCTGGTTGATTGGTCGATAATGACCGCGATCCTCACGGGCGAGCGGCATTCGGAGGACATGGGCGGTAGATCATTGGCGACCGGTTTCGTCGGGCCACATGAGGACGTGAAACCGATGGCCGCCGCGATCGTCAACACCTCCAATCCAAATCCGCTAAGTCGGTTCATTTTCGTGACCCCCTATCACTCGAAGCAGCTGCCTGAGTCTTATGCGTTACATATTATTTATGTAGTACAATGTAGTACTCTGTATGTATGCAATCTTATGTTCCGCGAATTTCTTTGTCAAGTATTTTTTTGTATACTCTTGAGGGAAGGAGTGGAGAAGGAGTAATAAACCCGAGTGAACCTGGCAGAAATCCTTGATCGTGAATTTGCTAAAGCACGCGCGGCCGGGCTCGTTATCAAACGATCCGTCCTAGCAGAAGCCCAATTTCTTAAGATCTCTGGCCCGTACTTAAGCAGACTGCGAAATCAGAAGGTACCTCTAACGCGGGATATCGCGGAGAAGATCGCA
>DLVS01000453.1 GCA_003445095.1 Verrucomicrobiales bacterium | reverse complement strand
CCACGGACTTGCCAACCACCGAGACCGCAACGGCTGAAGGAAAACGACCTTATCCCGAAAGAACTCGGCGGGTGGAATCCACGATCCACTTTGGCCGGCATTGGCGTCGAACAAGGGTTCTCGTCTCAAAACACTGGAGTAGGAGATACGGGCAAAGTCGCGGTGCCGTGTCGCCGTCACAAAATCCAAAAGCAGGCGACCTTGCGTCGAATCGATCACCGGATAGTCCTGACCTAAGATCGAAATCGTTCGGGTTCCCACAGCCTGCGGATGTAAATTCGTGTTACCTCGCAACGCTCCGGCCAATCGCACGGAAGCCGGGGCCGGCTCATTGTCAGCCCATTGAAGCGAGATCGCCGGCAGCGCAGCGATTTGAATGGGACTCAATCGAGTCGAGCCCACCTCCAGCGCCGACGATTCAAGGCTCGCGAATGATTCCGTTCCTTGGCCAACGTTCGGACCCGAGGGCACGAGTTCGAGGTCGAGAACGTTGCGAGCCGGAGCCAACAATAGAACGTTGCCGGCTTGCCGCATCGCGGCGCCGAGATCAGAGAGATCTCGCTTCGATCGCGCCACGTCGTCTGACTTGGGTGAGGGTGCTTGGTGCGGATCTGCCTGCGATTCGATAGTGGCGAGCTCGAGAGTCGGCGGCGGTAAGACGATGCGTCGAGCCCCGAGGTTCGAAAGCTCGCGAATCAGCCGAGCTTGGATGCCGGCTTCCGAATTGGTCGTGGTCGCTTCTCGCAAGCACGGTCCGTCCCATTCGAGAAGGACGACTTGGGCTGACGTCTTGGGCGCTCCGAGGCGAAAACTAAACCTCGGAATCCCGTTGGTTTCTGGGGTGCCCGGGATTCGCTCTTCGACTTTGAATTCAAACCTCCCCGGGCTGATGGCATTGAGTAAGCGAACTCCCGACAATAGTGCCGAGGCTTCGAGCGGCATGAGTAATTTCAACGAGACACACACCCAGGTAATCAGGAATCCCACGAGCGCCAACCATTCACCGCGGAAGTCCAGGTTTGGCCCGAGCTTTGTACAATAAACACAATGGCTCGCCAGCCAGACATCGATCCGGTCGGACAGAGAGCGGCCGCCGTAATGGCGGGCGAGGCGTTGTAATCCCCAGGCAGCGAGGGGGACCCCGATGAAAAGGGCGGCCATCCATTCCGCCGGCGGTTTGAGAGGCTGGAGGGCGGCCATCAGCAGGCCCGCGAGAAGGGAGGCTAACCACCAACCGCGAACTCCCCAGCGAGCGAGTCCTGAGTCGGGCGCGTCGCGGGCCCCATAGGCTCCGATCACAGCTCCGAACAGACTCCATAGCAACGAGGCGACAATGAGGATCGGAAAAAACAAGATCAGCGACACTGCGTAGAACACGCTGGAGGGCAGCCATTGTCCGGTGACTTCGGCCAGGCCGGGTTCAAGTGTTGAGCGCAGGAGCAAAGTCGCCAGCAACGCCGGCCAAAAAGCCCAGCGCATGATCGCACCGCGTTCACTCCAGATTCGGGACAGATGGAGCAGGGACCAGAACCCCGCGCGTACCAAAAGCCACAGATTGACGGCGCCCCAAACTGCCACCGCCAAGTCGCGAGTGTTGGGGAGGCCAAACAGCGCGAGCAGAATCAGAACCCGCCACCGACGCCAATGGAGTGCTAGCGAGCCGAGTCGACCGAAAACGCCAGCCGCCTGGCCTCGAGAATGGCGACCTTGGGAGTCACCGTCCGGAGAGATCAGGGGGGGCAGGGGAGGTGCCGGCGGTGCTTCATCGGCCGCCGACTGGATCGGCGGGGGATTTTGGCTGGGAGATGGGTCCGGCACGATTCAGGACGGCAGGATGAGTTGGGTTCAACCATAGAACTTCTCTGCTGCCGTTGTCTGTATCTTACGGGGATCGTTGCCTGTCGGTGAAGCCTGTTTCCGCATGCGCCGAATTCCCACGGTAGGGCCGTGTTTCACCGCGGCCCCTTTCAGTTCCGTCTGGACCGTGGACGTTCCGTTGGGGAACGGGGGAAGTGTTGGGCGTGTGGGGTTTCTCATGCCCTCGTTGTGGGCGACTTCACGTGCGAAGTGGGTGAAACTCGCCCCGACCATTCGACCTGAGATCGGGCGTTGTAAGTGTTCGCTGGCGAACACTTACAACAACTTCTCGGCTGGGTTCCAGTTGGACCGAATCGTCCCAACGCGCTGATGTGCAATGGCATCAGACTAGTTGAACATCCTGGCATTCGGACTGCGATCACCCTTCCGCAGCCAACACATGAATCAAAGCTAACTATGAACATTGCCTTCGATCCCAATCCAGCCTCGCGCGCATGTCAGGCCGCGGCGCAACTCCTCGAACTCGCGGTTGAACTAGGACGCCGCCGAGTTATCTCCGCCGCCGCGCGGGCCGGTCGGTTGTTTCTCTCCACCTCGCCATCGCCACGAATAGAACCGCCCAAATCGCCCGTGCCGGTGCTCCATCTTGCGCCGCGCGAAGAAGAATCGATGCTGGTCGAACACGAATGGCCCCATCGGCCGGACACCCGAGTTGGTTTCCTGAAAATCGCGCTCGCGCTGATCGCGGCTCTTGTAATCAGCAAAGTCACGAGCGTTGCCACCGAACCGGAGGTCCAGCTCGAGCTGATTGAAAGAAGCGATTTCGAGGAAGCCCAAAATGGACAGCACGGCTGGACCGCCAAAGCCGTCGATAGTTGGGACGTGCCGCCAATTCGAACCATTACATTGTCGCGCGCGACCAACGGCGGCATCTCAGGACGCTATCTTCGCTGTATGCCGTCTTCTGCTTGAAAAAAAAAAACCAACAAGCACAGAGATTGTT
>DLVS01000280.1 GCA_003445095.1 Verrucomicrobiales bacterium | reverse complement strand
TGGGTCGCTCGAATTGCCATAAACACCTGCCGTCACGAGCTCGCCCGCGAAAAACACCGACCCGAATTGCGCCATGCCGATCTCTCCGAAGAGCAAGTCGCCGTGCTGGACCACCTTTCTTCTCAAGAAGCGGATTTAGCTCCCGAACACGGCGTTGCGTCCCGTGAATTGGCCGACAAACTTCTCGCCGCGTTGAGCACCGAAGATCGGCTCGTTGTGAGCCTGCTGCATCTTGAGGGGCGCACGGTCGAAGAGATCAAGCAGATCACTGGGTGGAGCGGCCCCCTGGTCAAAGTTCGGGCTTTCCGCGCTCGTCAAAAAATGAAGAAACATCTCGCTCAGTTATTGGAGGAACCGCGCCATGAAATCGCTTGAGAATCAATTAGAACGCCTGTTGCGCTCGGCTGCCCGGGCGCCGCGTCCGGCCGAAGTCACCGAATTATCGGGCGCCGCGGAAGCCCGAGTGCTTGCGGCCTGGCGCCGTTCGCAACCGGAAGGACCGTCGTGGATGCTCCGGTGGCTCCAAGGAGGTCTCGCGGCCGCCGCAGTGGCGGCTGCCGTCGCCCTCGGATTGAACTGGACCACGTTCCGCCAGCAAGCCGCCGACGAATACGCGGTGGCCGACGCCGCACTTTACGCGGCGCTCACGCCATGACTCCGCTGACCCGTCGTCGATTGCTGATTTACCTCGCCGGAACCTTCGTCTTGGGAGCCATTGCGGGCGGCGCTTTTGGGTACGGACGCGGGCATCAGCCCCCGCCGAAGTCTTTCGATCGTGAGGCGATGCGGGTGCGGTTCCGGGACCGTTTGACGAGCGATCTGGGGCTCACAAAGGACCAGCAGGTTCAGTTAGAGCCTATTCTGCAGCAGAACATGGACGAGTTCGACGCCATTCACCGGGAACATTTCGCCCAGATTGGCGAAGTGATGAAGCGGGGTCGGGAACGGATCGCGGCCATCCTCACGCCGGAGCAGCGAGCGAAGTTCGAAGCACTAGAACGGGAGCGGGAACAACGGAGGAAGGACGATCGCGGAGGGCCTCGCCGCAGCGACAAGCCAGCCGGGGGCCCGCCGCCGGGTCCGAATAAACCTCAGGCTGGGATTAGCCCGAACTGCCGCCCCGGCTAGGCGCGTTCCATGTACTTGCCCGTGCGCGTATCTACTTTGATCCGCTCTCCGGTCTTGATGAACAGCGGTGCGTTAAGGGTGATTCCCGTCTCCAAAGTTACCGTCTTTTGCACGTTGTTCGCGGAGTCGCCCTTCAACCCTTCCGGCGCATCCGAGACAGTCAAGACAACACTAGGCGGAAGCTCGATTTGGACCGCCTTCTCCTCGACAAATGTCATCGTGACCGAGGCGTTCTCGATCAGGTAATTCTTGGTATCTCCCACAAATTCCGGACTCAAGGTGACCTCTTCGTAGGTGTCGGGGTCGACGAATACAAAGTCATCCCCGGATTTGTAGCTGAACTCCATTTTCTTGGTGGTCAGCGGCACCGTCTCGATTTTCTCAGCGGAGCTGAACCGCACATCCATCGACTTGCCCGTCCGGACGCTGCGGAGAATTCCTTGAACGAAGGCGCGAAGATTGCCAGGAGTCCGGTGAGTGACCTCGAGAACGACACAAACGTCGTTGTTATAGAGGATTGCGGTGCCCTTGCGGAGCTCGTTTGCGTTGACGGCCATAAGCGTGAAACAATGGGATTCCGGCCAGAACCCAGGCCGAAAGAGACGCGGACGTTAGCCATGGAACTCTGACTGGCAAGCCCTCAATTGTGGGAAGGTTCCTGCTCAACTCGCGAACTTTTGGTGCAGGTGCAGCAAAAGGTGGTCAAAACGCCATCCGGCCGAGACCGGCCAATACGCTGGACTTTTTGGTTCCCGGCGACGAATTGAAATCCCGGTTTCAGGTTTTAGTCGACCCGGGTCAAACGCGTGCCTTCTCCCATCGCTCGATCCAATCGCGCAAGTGCCACCGCGTAGTCCCGCAACGCCAACGCTTGGGTCGTGCGCGCGTCGGTCAGGGCCGTTTGCGCGGACAAGACGTCGAGCTGCGTTCCCGTGCCGGCATCATTTCGCGCCATGGCTAAGCGCACTGCTTCCTCGGCTTGTTCGATCACCTTCCGTTGCGACTCCAGCACTTGCTGCGCTTCGATGAAGTTCGAGTAGGCCGTGCGCACATCCAATTCGACTCGTCGGACCGTATCATCGGATTCCAGCCGAGACCGTTCCAGGCGAGCTTTCGCAGCCTCCACCTTGCCGCGCGTTAGCCCGAAGTCCCACAAGCTCCAATTCATTTGAGCGCCGGCCGTCCACCCGTCGGTCTTGAGCGAAAGATCATCCGCGAAATTCCGACTCTGCCACTGGTAGCCACCCGCGATGGAAAGGTTTGGGAAGTAATCCGCGCGCGCCTGAACCACGCCCTCGCGCCGAAGTTTTTCGTCGGTCTGGCGCGCCGTCACTTCGGGGCGCTGTGCCAGGCCCTTTGCGATCGCGACGGGCAACGAGAGATCGAACGGCTCTGCTTTGAGCGTGTCGGCCAACTCCAGCGGAATGTTTTCCAAGACGTCTTTGGGGATGTTCCAACCCAATAACGTGGCCAGATTGTTCTTCGCGATGCGAAAGGCGTTTTGGGCGCGGATCAATTTGGGCCGAACATTGGCGAGTTCGACTTCGGCGCGCAGGACGTTGAAGCGCGGCGCCGTGCCCGCTTCGTAACGGCGTTTTTGATCCGTGAGTTCACGGTCGAGCAGCTCGAGGGAAGCTTGCTGGGTCTTGATCTGCTCCGCCGCCAGGAGGACGTCGTCGTAGACGATTTTCACAAGGAGCAACACGTCGGCGACCAACGCTTGAAACTGAGCGAGCGCGGCCTCGCGAGTGAGTCCCGCCGCCCGCGCCTGCGAACGCAGCTTGCCGCCGGCATACACCGGCTGGCTCACAAGAATGTTCGCGTTCCAATTCTTGTCGTTTTGGAACTGGAAATCGAAGCCGGGAATGTTCACCACCTCGATTTGGGCACTGTCGATGGCTTGGAAGCCTCCGCCGGCGGTAAAGCGAGGACGGATGGCTGAGCGCAACTGAAGCGCCACCCCGTACGCCTCCTCCACGTCCTGTCGGCCCTTAAGAATGGTCGGGCTTTGCTGGAGCGCGATGTCAAGGGCGTCGTTGAGGGTAATGGGCTTCGCCGGCCAGGAGACGGCATTGGTCTGGGCCGAGGTGGCGGTACCGACCACGGAGCCAATAAGGCAAGCGGCAACGAGGTGAATGAGTTTCATAGCGATTCGGCCGTGAACTGGGGGTCCCTTCAGCGACTGCGGGCAACGGGCGTGGCGTCGGTGGGAGCGGGAGGGACCGATGCGACGCGCTCAATGAAGACGTCCACTTGTTGTCCGACGTACACCGGGAACGTGGGGCGGTCGAACTCGTAAATGAGTTGGAGGACTCGCGTATCCACACGCTCCAAACTGTCACCCGTCAGACTACGTTTGGGGACCACGTACGGCTCCACTCGAACAAAGCGAAGGGGCAGCCGGAGATCGGCATGCCCTTTGAGCGAAGCAACCGCCGGCTGGCCTGGCTGGACCAGCACGCTGTTCTGTTCGTCCACGTCGCAGCGCACCTGGAACTTGTCCACATCACCCAAAAGCATGAGTGGTTCCGCCAACGCCGCCGCGGGGGCGAACTCGCCTTCACGAACGTTCACCTGGAGCACCTGGCCTTCGCGCGGCGCCTTCACTGTCAGTACCGCTGCATCCGTCCTGGCCTGCTCCAACTGACTCGCCGTCGCCGCGATCTGCGCCTTCGTTGCCTCGATCCTCGCTTTGGCGCCCTCGACGGCAAACCAACGACGTTTGAGGTCATCTTCGGAGGCAACGTTGTCGTTCCGAAGCTTCAGAAAGCGGTCCAATTGGTCCTGTGCGTCGGCCAGGGCGACCTCTTCCGCGGCGCGTTGTGCGGTCATCGCTCCGAGTTGGGCTTCGGTCGTCGCGATCCGTGCGCGGGCTTCACGGTCATCGAGCTGAAAAAGTGGGGCGCCCGCTTGGACACGATCTCCCACGCGCACTTGGACGGCGGTAACCAGGGCGCCTTTGGGCGAAGCGATTCGGACATTTTCGCGCGCCGCCTCAATGAGCCCGGTGGCTGCCACCGTGTGGTCATAAGGCGACCGGGCGGGCTCAGCGACGGGCGGTGGCACCGGGGGTCGCGCCTGCATGTGACGCGCCAACAAGACGGCGCCAGCGATGCCCGCAAGTGCGAAGTAGAAGCTAAGGCGACGAAATAACATAGGCGGATAACTATCGATGGGTGGTGAGAAAGCTTTGGATCGCCTCGCCAGAAATAGTGTTTCGGACGCGACCGTCTTCCATCTCGGTAATGCGATCGGCAAACGCATACGTGCGCGGATCGTGAGTGACGATGATGACGCACCGGCCGGGCGCGCGGGCGGCGCCGGCGAGGAGTTCCATGATTTGGTGACCGGTCACGGAATCGAGCGCGCTGGTGGGTTCGTCGCAAATGATCAGTCGTGGTTCGTGAACCAAGGCTCGGGCGATGGCGACCCGTTGCTGCTGGCCACCCGAGAGGCCGGTCGGATGCGCGCGGAGTTTTTCGCCCAATCCGACTCGCTTGAGCATTTCACGAGCGCGTGCCTCAGCTTCGCGGCGACTGTGGCCATTCAAAAGCAACGGCACGCTGACGTTCTCCACGCAGTTGAGGGTGGGAATAAGGTTGAATTGCTGAAAAATGAAACCGATATGACGACCTCGAAAGCGCGTGACGGAAGAGCGACTCATTTCGTGGAGCCGTTCCCCCAAAACTTCGACCTGGCCGGAGTCCCAGTCCAAGGTGCCGGCCACCACCGATAGCAGTGTCGTCTTGCCGCAACCGCTGGGGCCGACGACCAAGTGCAGTTCGCCCTCGCGGGTCTCGAAGTCCGCGCCCTTCAAGGCCACCGTTTTCGCGTCACCAGATCCAAAGGTCTTGGTTACGCTAGTGACGCGGACGGAGTGGCCGTTGGTGGGTGGGAGTGTCATGCAGCGGGGAGTGACAACTTGATTACCAAGCCTGATTCAACGTCTAGCCGCGAAAAACGATGGCCGCATCTAATGTGGCCACTCGGCGAATCCCGAGTAGGGCGGAAAAGAGGCAAATGACGATAACCGCCCCGCCGGTGAGAATCATGGCCGCCGGTTTGAAGACGAACGGAAACGCGCCGCCACCAAAACTCGTGGCAATCCATCCGAAGGCGGCGGTCAGGCCAATGCCGATTCCGTAACCGAGCAGGCCTACCGTAAAGGCCTGCAACAGGAGCATCCGCGCCAGCAGACCGTTCCCCGCACCCATGGCCTTGAGCGCGCCGAGGTGCCGCAAGTTTTCGAGCACGAACGAATAGAACGTCTGCCCCGCAATCGCGATGCCGACGACGAAGCCGAGAATGATCGTCGTCATGAACGACGCCGGGATTCCGGTATTCTTCCAAATGAAATCGAGGGTTGCGGCGCTGAACTCGGGAACGGTGAAGGCCTTGAGACCCGTTTCTCGTTCAATCATCCGGCCGACGTGTTCCGCACTCAACCCCGGCTTTGGTTCCGCGAGGATTATCGAGAGCATCTTTCGCTGGCGGGGCGCGTATTGCAGCGCCTGGTCATAGGTGGTGAACACGTAGGGATAGCCGAAGAATTGACGTTCGGTTCGGCATATTCCCACGACGCGCGCCTCGCGGTCATTGATTTCGAAGTTGTCTCCCACGCGGAGCGGCCGACCTAGCCCGCTCGACAACCGTTTGGTCGCCAACTCATCGATCACCACTCGGTTGGGTAAGCGAAGCTGTTCGAGATCGCCTTCGAGCATCTGCGGCGGTCGCCCCTTCAACGTCGCCCCATGCAAGCCCACGAGCAGGATGGGCTTGTCGGCGCCGCCCGCCGTGCGCGCCTTGAGCACCGATTGAAACAGAGGCACCGCGTAATCGACTCCGGTAACGCTGCGGACCCGGTTCACGTCGGTATCCCGCATGGCCTTGGTTTCATTGACTTGCTCGACGGTCCGTTCCACCACCCAAATCGAGGCCCGCATATTCCGCAGGTTGCTGGTGGTCCATGACAAGAGTCCTTGGAACACGCCGTTCTGCTGGGTCATCAACAGCGCCGAGAACGTGAGTCCACCGAGGAGCATCGCGTATTTAGCGCGGTCACCAAACAGCATCTTGAGCGCGAGGTGATACATGCGAACGACCAGTTAACGTTTGGAACGAATTGCGCGGCGGCTCGAAGCGGCGCGGCGAACGCCCAGCGCTGGGCTGTCCGGGCGACGGGAAAACTCGCGCAGGGCAGCCAAACTGAAGCGGGTGATGTGACTCGTGAGACGATCGAGTTCCACCAGGTCGTAGGCGCGGCGTGGTTCCAGCCGGGTGATTACTGGCCGGCAGTGGGCGTAGAACAGAATCTGGCCCACGATGCTCAAGCCGCAGAGGCGAGCTGTAGTCTGGTCAGTTCCCGGTGGGAGGAGGGCACGGACAATGGTTGCCAAGAGGTTAGCCTGGGGCTGAATCACCTCACGGACGAGGCGATCGAGGGCGGCAGTCGGCTCCACCATCTCCCGAGCCATCATTCGACCGTGTCGATTGGCCAAATCTTCCGCCAAGACACGCTGGAGGAACGACCGAATAAAAGCCGTCAACCGCGCCTCGGGTGATGCCTGCTTAGAAACGCCGGCCTCAGCGGGGAATCGTCGTTGCGCCAGTTCGCCCTCCGTCGTCAGAACTTCGCTATATAGGCCGGCCTTATCGCCAAAATGGTAGTTAATCGCCGCCACATTGGCGCCGGCTCGCTGACAAATCTCGCGGATGGTGGCCTGGCGAAACCCGACGCGGGTGAATACATCGGCGGCTGCCTCCAGCAAGGCCTGCCGCGTCGCTCCGAAGCTTGGTCCAGTTCCTTCCGTCCGGAGGGTAGCTACTGCCATGTTAAGCACGAGTTTCAAACACATGTTTGAACTGTCAAGCGAGAACCTGACAACCCGGGCGAGATCCTCGCGAGCCGATGGTCGTCCTCATTCGCCCCATGCCTTCGAAGCATGGCAAGGCACTCATCAAAGTATTGGGCGCGCCGGCGCCTCGGTAGTATGCGTATTCGTATGATGACAATTCGAAAGTCGGAGGATCGAGGGTATGCCAACCACGGCTGGCTCAATGCTCGCCACAGTTTTTCTTTCGCGGGCTATCATGATCCCGCGTGGATGGGGTTCCGCACGTTACGCGTGCTTAACGATGACATCATCGCGGGCGGCGGCGGATTCGGAACCCATCCCCATCGGGACATGGAAATCATCACCTATATCTTGAGCGGCGCCCTGGAACATCGGGATTCGATGGGTAACGGGCGGGTCATTCGTCCGGGTGAAGTGCAATACATGGCGGCTGGCACGGGAGTGCAACATAGCGAATTCAACCACTCGCCCACTGAGCCCGCCCACTTGTTGCAAATCTGGATCGTGCCGGATCGCAAAAACGCCAAACCGGCGTATGCCGAACGCTCCTTCGCGAAGGCTTCGACGGGCCGTTGGCATCTGGTGGCCTCCAAGACTGGGCGTGAGCAATCCATCGGCATCAATCAAGATGCTGATGTGTATCTCGCCAAGCTCGAAGCAGGCGACTCCGTGAAGCATCAACTCGCCTCGGGACGCCATGGATGGGTTCAAGTGGCTGAAGGTGAAATCACACTCAACGGCGAAAATTTGAAGGCAGGAGACGCGGCTGCCTTGTCGGAGACGCCGGAACTTACCGTGAAGGCGCGTTCAGCCGCGCAAGTGCTGCTCTTCGACTTGAACTGAACAACTCGGCGGAACAGCGACTTCACCAATCGACCCAGGCGGGGCGACCCGCCTTAGTTATTTAGCGAGAATTCGCAGACGACCGGACGGTGATCTGAGGCTAAGCCCCAATCGGGATCGGCGAACACGTAGCTGCCGGCGGGGCGCCAGCGTTTCGCCATCGTGCGGCTCAATAGGATGTAGTCGAACCGTGCATAGCTGTCTTCCTGGGCATAATGATGCGTCCAAACCACGCGACGCGTCTGGTGTTCGGTGCTTTGAGATCGCGACCCATTGACCTCGCGTTCGGCGGGCCGGGTGTCCACCAG
>DLVS01000771.1 GCA_003445095.1 Verrucomicrobiales bacterium | reverse complement strand
GCGGCACTTGGAGGCGAGACGCGGTGGTTGAGTGCCGGCGCCTCGGACTTCCGTCTGCCAAGTCGGCCATCGCATTCCGCAATCTGAGTTATCGTCCGAAACTTGGTGTCAACCCCAACGCGCCGTTGCGCTTCGTCGGCAATTTCCCTTGGCCTGAAGGTCGGGAAACTTGGGAAGCGTCGGAGCAATTGCGGCTACATCGACCTCCGTTTCCAAAGCTCATTAAGCAGCACCTGACTGAAGGAGATGGTCGGATCATCAGTTGGGATGGAATCGTTAGGCTCCGCTCTTGGACTGGGTTCGCGAGCGATGCTGATCTATCCTCAAGCGGCTGGGTTCCGACTCGGGGCCGCCGGCCGGAGGGTGACCTTCGATTGGTGGTCGATCCCTCAAAACAATCACCTTTTGAACCGACCGAAGTCCAGGCACGGACCTTTCAGTCATTGCTCGACCAGGAAGCAACCTACCTTGAACACGTCTTGCAGGGGATTTTCGATGTGTATCCGTCGTGGCGTGAAAACTACTTCGGCGAACGGGTTTCCAGCGACGGGGGCAAAACGTGGAAAACCGGTTGGGAGCTCCCGGAACAATACCCGCCCCAAGAAATGCCGGAGCTGTCGCATCCGAGTGAACTGCGGCGCCTCATCCAGCCTGCGACCGTGTACGTGCTGGCCAACGAAGAGGATGGCTTCACTCGGGTGGGCTTTGGGTTTAGTTGCAAATGGGACGAGGAACATGGGCTCGGCGTCTCGACGCACCGAGGAGCCGTCCTCGAAGTCGGCGGTGAAGAGGTCGCGTTCGAAGACCATTAGCCGTGACTCAATCCCGTCCGGACCAATGCTCAATAACGGAGGCGATAACTCCCAGCGGTGGATTCGCGAGAGGACTCGGTGATCGCAAGCCTCCAGTTCGTTTGCGGAGCCGTCTGCCAGGGGCTCCAATCAAGTATTTCGATCCTAGCCGCAATCCACTTGTCCGGTTTCCTCGGCGGCGGCCATATATCCAGTGAAGAGTGATGACGGATGCACAACTGCTGCGGGAGTTCGCGGCGACGGGCTCGGAGGCCGCGTTCACTGACCTGGTGAATCGACATGCCGGGCCCGTTCATGCCGCGGCTCTCCGGCAGACCGGTGATCCCCATCTGGCCGAGGAAGTCACCCAGGCGGTGTTTGTGCTCCTGGCCCGAAAGGCCACCGCTATTTCTCCGGACGCGCTGCTGTTGGGTTGGCTTCTCCGAGCAACCCGGTATGCGGCTTCGGACCTGCTGAAGAGCGAACGCCGTCGCCGTGCCCGGGAAACCGCCGCCTACCAAATGAATGATCACGCCGAACCCGAAACGGCCCACGAAACAGTTCGCCTGTGGGACCGCATTGCACCCGTGCTGGATGGCTGTCTTGCCCGACTGCGGGAAAAGGATCGGAACGCGCTTTTGCTCCGATTCTTTCAGAACCAAAGCCTCTCGGAAGTGGGCTCCTCGCTCGGCGTGGCCGAGGAGGCGGCTCGGAAGCGAGTGAATCGGGCGTTGGATAAGCTGCGTACCGAGTTGCAGCGGGACGGCGCTGTGGCCTCCCTCGCGGTTCTTCCGGAACTTCTATCCCAACAAGCCGTTCCGGCGACGCCAGGAGGGTTGGTTGGCTCCACGGTTTCCGCCGCAATGGCGAAAGGGGCCGAACGAGTAACGCGGGTAACCACGCTATCGCAGGCGGTGGCTCGAGAAATGACCTGGTCGAGTCTCCGGACCTGGCTTGCCACTGCAGGGACAGCGGTGGCTCTCCTCGGTGGCGGCGTTTGGGTCGGTCAGACCCTGTTCGCTCGCGATGTTGCCGCTGCCGTCCTGGCGAACGGCGATTACCGGATCGCAGGTTTCAACGATCCCCGCGTGGTCCATCAATTCATCCGCGATCTTCAGCGCGAGTTGCGGGCCGGGGAGCGCGACGCAGTCGCTCGGTTCGTCCGTTATCCTTTAAGAGTCAATGGGGCCGGATTCAATCGCTCCATCACGAGCGAGACCGCAGTGCTGGAATCATTCGAACGCGTGTTCACCGAATCGGTGGCCGGGGAAATCCTCAAGTGCCCTGCTCAGCGGCTGCATTGCACGAAGGACGGGGTGATGATTGGCGGCGGCTCAGTCTGGATTGCGCCAGTCCCAGGTACGGGCGAACCTAGAATTGCTCTCGTCAACCTGCCGTGAACGGGAACTGTTACATGCGCCGACCAGCCGAAGACCATTCCAGCGGTAGGGCCGCCGCGCTGCGCCGTTCCTGGCCACACCAAAGGTCCGGGCCGGCTTTTCGGGCCGATGCATTGAAGTATTCCAGCGCGTCAGCCCAAAAAACCGCGCCTTCGGCGCGGGGCCGCCGCAGCGCGGCAGCCCTACCAGATTCATGCTGCCGATTCTGGAGGTCCCGCCTTCCCGGGAACATTTCGGAGCGATCACTGAAGCCGTCGAGACGCCACCGAGTGGTCCGTCGGATTCCGGCCGGCTTCACACTGGTCGAGATGCTGGTCGTCACCGCGGTTCTTGGAGTCCTCGCCGCATTGCTCCTGCCAACCGTCAGTCGAACCAAATCCCGCGCCCGTGCCGTTCATTGTGTTTCTAACCTCCGGCAACTGGGGCTGGGCCTGCAAATGTACGCTGAAACGGACCCGTGGGGCCGGCTTCCGGTCGATCCGTTAGGAGACCGTGCCCCGGCATGGGTGTATTCGCTGGTACCCCACCTAGGATCGGTGGATGGCATACGAATCTGTCCTTCTGATCCTTTTGGAGAAGCCCGGAGGAGGTGGAGACGCACCAGTTATGTCCGCAATCAGTACACGGCCCGAGAGGTCACGGGGTTGACCAGCGAGGACGGTACTCCGGCGGCGTTGGGACCCGACGGGCAACCCCTCGTCATCAATCCTTCAAACCTGCGACTCGCCGCCTATCGGCACCCTTCGGAAACATTTCTCGCTTTCGAAGGCTCCAACCTCGGCGTCGTGTTCCCACCGTTGAGCGACTTCAACGCCCCGGTGCCTGCGTTTGACGATCATACCCATCCCGATACCTGGGTCTTTGGCTGGGCGCATGTCCTGGCTGATATCGATCCAGAGCGTCACGGTCGCTCCTCCAATTATCTTTTTGCCGACGGACACGTCGCCCCGATTCCTTCGGCAACGCTGCGCCGACGGCTCGAATCGGGAGATAATTTTGCGAAGATCCCTGAGTAATAGCGCTAGACCCACTTGAACCTTTTCTGCTTACGACTTCGTTTCCGCTCACTCCGACATCGTTCCCATCATGACACCGCTTCAGAACTTTCTCGGTTGGTTGGCCGGCGTCACTTGCCTTCTGTCCCCTGCACTGGCGCAGGGGAATCCAAGCGATCCGCTCCCGCCAATTCTATCCCTAACGATCACTGCACCGGCCGAGGGCTCACGGTTCACTCGAGGCGCGCCCATCCCAATTCGGGCGACGGCCGTGGACCCCCAAGGCGCCGTTTACCGGCTCGAGTTCTACGCGGGGAGGGTGCGTATCGGCGTATCGGAGATATTCACCTTGGTGGCGATTCCGCCGGGAGAGCCCGTTTACCATGAATTTGTCTGGAGAGATGCGCCGCGGGGTCGTCATGAATTGCGAGTGAAGGCGACGGGCAGCGGCGAATTCCCTCAGTGGTCCGCGCCGGTGACCATCACTCTGGACGATGCCACACCTCAACCGCTGACATTTGAAGCTCCGCTCGATGGATCCGTCTGGCGAACTCCGGGGCAAATTCCGCTCGAAATCACTGCGGTCGATCCCGACGGAGAAATCCGCCGAGTGGAATTCTTTGCGAACGAACAGCTGCTCGGAGTATCGCAGATCTTGACCCGCGACGTAGAAATTCCGGGGCGTCCACGAACTCATTGGTTCACCTGGACGAATCCACCCGCCGGAACGCACCGACTGCAGGCGACGGCAGTGGCAGTTCGCGGTGGCAACGTTTCCTCGGAGACCCGGACGATTCGTGTATTGGAGGGCAACAATCACGTGTTCGCGTTCCAAGAACCACCCGACCAAGCACAGTTCGCTCTCGGAGAGCCAATTCCTATCCGGGTTCTGACCATCTGGTCTGACGGTTATATCGACCATCTCGAGTTTCTCGCCGACGGCAAGAAGATCGGCGACTCGGTGATCAACTTCATTCAGCAACCAGCGCCAGGAACACCGATCCTCCACGAGTTCATTTGGAACGGAGCGCCCCCAGGTGAACATCGATTAACCGCGCAGACCATCCTCGCCGATGGAGTTCTGTTGGAGTCATCGGAAAGCCGAATCATTCGAGTTGGGTCCGGCGACCAAGAGTTACCTATAGTCACAGTTCAGACGGGACGGCCGTATGCGCTAGAGGGCGATCGGTTCAATCGAGGGGAATTCATCATTCAACGCACCGGCGATCTCACTGAGGATTTGTCGATTTACGTTACCTTGTCCGGCCGGGCCACCCGAGGTGTGGACTATCAGCTCGTGCTCGAACCTTGCGACGACTGCCTGAAACCGGATGAAGAAATCACCGGAGACACTGTCGTGGTTCCCGCCGGACAAGCTCAGGTCGTCGTGGGAGTCCTGGCGAACTTCGATCTACTCCTGGCGATGGAGCCGGTGCTCGAAAGCGTGCAACTTCAGGTATACACGCCGCCCACAACCGCAATGGTGGGGGCCAGGCCGCCCTACATCGCCGGAGTGCCGGATCAGGCGACCGTGTCAGTCGTGGACCGCCAAAACCCCAATGGAGCAGAACTCATCATGGTCTCCCCCGAAGCGAACGCGTTTCTCCCGCTCGGCGTCCCTAATCTCCTTCAGGCGATCGCCGTGGATCCGCAGGGATCGATCCGGAGAGTCGAGTTTGTCGGTAACGATCGGTTGCTCGGAGTCTCGGAGATTACGACCGAGGAGGTGGATATTCCCGGACGCCTGCGCGTCCACAATTTCGGTTGGCGATTGAACGACCCTGCCGACGCCGGGCCATACACCCTGGTGGCGCGGGCTACGACGGCTGCCCGAATTCACCTTGAATCGAACCCGGTCCATGTCACGGCTGGCGGGATCGATCCCAACCTGCCGGTGGTGTCCACCACCCGAGGGAAAACTCCCGCGTTCGAGCGAGGAGACCTCAAGAGCCGTACTGGAGGGTTCGTGTTGTCACGACGCGGAGGGACGGGACCGAATGCAGCACTGACCGTGTTCGTGGCCGTCAGCGGCACCGCGACACTAGGGCTGGATTACCAATGGTTCTCCCTAACGGAAGATGACCCGGCGGGGAATCTTCCGTTCTTCGGACCCTTCTTCCCCGTCACTTTTCCTGATGGCGTGGCCGACGTCGCCTTCGATTTCACCGCGTTGGCGGATGAATTGGTGGAAGGACGAGAGACGGTAACGGTGCAAGTAATCGATCCGCCGATTCTTTCGCTCCTCCCAATCCCGCCGTCCTACTTAATTGGCGAACCTCACTCGGCCGACGTCGTGATTGAGGATGCCAATCTTGAGATGCCGTCCATCGTGCTTACGCGGCCAACGGAAGGCGCTCACTTCAACGTGGGAGACGTGATTTCGCTGGAAGCAACCGCGGTCCACCCGGACGCAGGAGTGGAGATGATCCGGTTCATCGCCGACGGTCGCATCATCGCAACAGTGAACTATTGCTGCGACGTCTGCGACTGCGCCCCTGCTCCGAAGGCGACACCGTTCACCGCGCGCTACGAATGGAATTCGGCGCCACCGGGCGTCCATGTGCTCGTCGCCCAGACAATC
>DLVS01000768.1 GCA_003445095.1 Verrucomicrobiales bacterium | reverse complement strand
TTTGAGGCAGGTGCTGCGACAGCGACCAAAGCAGTGACACCATTGGACGACGCGGCGGTGGAATCACCTGAGACAGTAATTGCCACCGTGGTGTCAGGGAGCGGCTACGTGGTCGGAACGCCAGCATCCGCCACGGTAACGATTAGCGACGATGACGGAGTGGTGGAGGATTTGTTGGTCGACAATCTCGACGGACCGGCGCAGGTCCAAGTTGTCGGCGCCTGGACTCCTTCAACCGGCGCCCCTGGTTACTGGGGCCTCGACTATCTGCATGACGGCAATGCCGGCAAGGGCAGCAAGAGTGTGACCCTCATTCCGACGGTCGGAACGGCCGGGACGTATGAAGTGGGTCTCTGGTACGCGGCCCACCCAGGCCGGGCGAGCAACGTTCCGGTGGACGTGGTCCACGCGGGAGGGACGACGACGGTGCTAGTAAACCAGCGGGTCAACGGATCGCAGTGGTTCTCGTTGGGGACGTTCAACTTTGCGGTGGGTACGGCGGGACGAGTAGTGGTGCGAACGACGGCGACCGACGGTTACGTGATTGCCGATGCCATTCAGTTGACCCCTCTGCCGGTGGTGACGGTGACCGCGACGGATGGCGCGGCGAGCGAACCCAGCGACGCGGGGACGTTGACGTTCACACGGACCGGGCCCACAGGGGCATCGCTAACGGCGAATATTTCGGTGTCCGGGACGGCGACCAGCGGGACCGACTATTCGACACTGGGAACGACGGTGGTGTTTGCGGCCGGTGCCGCGACAGCGACCAAAACCGTGACGCCGCTGGACGACGCGGCGGTGGAAGGACCTGAGACCGTAATTGCCACCGTGGTGTCAGGGAGCGGCTACGTGGTCGGCACTCCAGCGTCTGCCACAGTGACGATTAGCGACAATGACGTGGTGCTGGAAGACCTGTTGGTAGATAACCTCGACGGTCCAACCCAGGTCCAAGTGGCGGGCGCTTGGACACTTTCCACGGGTGCCCCTGGTTACTGGAGCGCTGACTACCTGCACGATGGCAACGCAGGAAAGGGCAGCAAGAGCGTGACCTTCATTCCGACCGTGGGAACGGCCGGAGCGTATCAAGTGGAACTCTGGTACGCCGCTCACCCTGGGCGAGCGACCAGCGTCCCCGTGGATGTGGTTCACGCGGCCGGGACAACCACGGTGTTGGTTAACGAACGGATCAACGGATCCCAGTGGTTTTCTTTGGGCTCTTTTAACTTTGCGGTGGGTACGGCAGGACGAGTGGTGGTACGGACGACCGGGACCACCGACGGTTACGTGGTCGCTGATGCGATTCAATTGACTCCGGCGGCCCCCCTGCCGGTGTTGACAGGCGATTCCCTCATGAACGTTCGCGTCAATTTGACTGAACGAGGCACTCGCTGGGATACAACTGGAGCCAGGCTTCGTCTACCTCGACAACCCGGCCAACGGTATAGTGTCGAATCGTCGACTGATCTGATCCATTGGACTCCGATTCGGAACTGGGTGGTCTCGGAGGAGGAAATTGACGTTGGTGTCACCGGAGAAGGATCCCAGCAATTCTATCGGCTCTCTCCAGTGTCAGCTGAGCCCTAGACCGATTGTCAGGGGACTGTCAGCCGATCGCTCTTCGGACACCACGATCGTGCTGTACGAACTCGCGCCCTTTGGACAGTATTGGGCTTGGCAATTTGCAATAGTCGCTTACCGAATATCCCATGAGTGCCGTAACTCTCGCCGAACATCAGCCTCTCCAAAGCCTCGACGAAGTGGAGGACTTCTATAAGGAACGTTATCCCGAGCCGATGTCCGAGGCGACCGCTTCGAAGCCGAAGGTCGGTTACGCTCCGGAGAAACAGGAAGCCGAATTCCGCAATTACGAGGCGGACGCGCGTCCGACCGTTCGGGAATTCTATCGCCTCAATCACCAGTTCCAGACGCGCGATTTCGTCCAAGCCAAGAAGCGCGAATACCTCGGCCGGAATCGCATGCAGATGGGCATTTGGGAAGCAGCCGAATATCTGAATCAACTCGTGGATGACAGCGATCCGGATACGGACATGTCACAGCTCGAGCATCTCTTGCAAACGGCCGAGCAATTGCGGGCCGACGGGCAACCGCGCTGGATGATCTTGACGGGTTTCGTGCATGACCTCGGCAAGATTCTCTGTTTATGGGGTGAGCCCCAATGGGCGGTGGTGGGGGACACTTTTGCGACCGGCTGTGCGTACTCGCCGAAGATTGTTTTCCCGCGATTTTTTCAGCCGAATCCAGATTACCAGAATCCCGAGTACCAATCGCGTCTGGGTGTCTATGAGGAAGGCTGCGGATTCGATGCCGTGGATCTTTCCTGGGGACACGACGAATACATCTACAATGTGTGCAAAGAGTATTTACCCGATGAGGGGTTGGCCATGTTGCGCTTCCACAGTTTCTATCCTTGGCATCGGGAAGGCGCGTACGAGTACCTTGCCAACAATCGTGATCGGGAATTGCTCCCGTGGGTGCAGAAGTTCAATCCGTACGATCTCTACACCAAGAGTCATCAGAAGCCCGATGTGAAGCAGTTGAAGCCCTTCTACGACGACCTGATTCACGAGTTTTTCCCGGACAAAGTTCGTTGGTAAGTGGGCGGTTCGGCGATTGCGGAGTTGCTGTGGGGAGAAGAAATCCGGAGGTTGTCCCGCGCGCCGCCGCTGTGGCGAAATGGCAGACGCAGGGGACTTAAAATCCCCAGATCGTAAGATCGTGCGGGTTCGAGTCCCGCCAGCGGCACCAACATCAGGAGCCCCGATTGGCTTAAGTGTCGGTGCGCGAATCGTGAGGTTGCGGATGAGGGGCTGTTTCAGTAGAGGGCAAGTAGCAGGACCTTCGTGGGCTCGGCGTAGACCCAATTCCAATCAGCTGCTTGGAAGAGCAGTTGCGACGTCCACCGCGACTGCGTCTGTCCCTCTTGTACCTCCGCACTTACTCGGAAATCCGTTGTCCTGTGAGGGTGCGGCCGGGCAGGCTCCCGGCCTTTCGATTTATGCAGCAGGTTACCTTGGGTCTTGTGGGTGGAGGCACCGTTGGCGGTGGCGTCGTTGCAGCACTAAACCGCAATGGCGCGCTGCTGGCGTCGCGACTCGGCCTCACCCTCCGAGTCGCACGGATTGCCGTCCAAGATCCGAAGAAGAATCGCAGCACGCGCCTCCCTCCTGAACTCGTGACGGCCGACTGGCAGGAAGTGGTGAACGATCCGACCATTCAAGTGGTAGCGGAACTCATGGGAGGTACCACGACGGCGCGCGAGGTCGTTCGCACCGCCTTGAGTCTGGGTAAACCGGTGGTGACCGCCAATAAAGCGCTGTTGTCAGCCCACGGCGAGGAACTATTCGCCATCGCCGCGCGCCATGGCGCCAATCTCTATTACGAAGCCTCCGTCGCGGGAGGCATTCCGATCATTAAGATTCTCCGCGAGTCCCTCGTGGGGAATCGAGTCACCCGACTCGCCGGAATCGTTAACGGCACCTGCAATTACATCCTCACGCGGATGAAATTGGAAGGGGCCGAATTTGGCGACGTGCTGGCGGACGCTCAGCGACTCGGGTACGCCGAAGCCGAACCGTCACTCGATGTCGATGGTCATGACGCGGCGCACAAGACAGGCATTCTCGCGTCGTTGGCCCACGGTTTTTGGGTCGCGCCGGAGCAAGTGTACACCGAAGGGATCCGCCAAATTTCGCCGCTCGACATTCAGTTCGCGGCGCAACTCGGATACACCATCAAGCTTTTGGGGATCGTCAAAATGGTGGGCGCGAATTCGGGAGATTCGCGAGGTCGGCGGAAAAATCCTAGCATTCAGGTTTCAGTCTATCCCGCGTTGATTCCGAATTCTCACGTGTTGGCCTCAGTGAACTATGCCTTCAACGCGATTTCGGTCCGCGGGGATATCGTGGGGGATACCTTGTTCTACGGTCGTGGCGCTGGCGCCGAACCGACGGCCAGTGCCGTGCTCAGTGACCTCGCGGATGCGGCACTCGACCTCTGTCATGGGTCTCCCCGACGTGTGCCTCCCTTCGTTTGCCATGAAGGCAATGGCTGCGTGCTCGGCTTGGATGAGGTCGTTTCCCGGTATTACGTGCGACTGAGCGTGATGGATCGCCCCGGAGTTTTTTCCCGTATCGCCAATGTCCTGGCCAAAGCACGAATCGGGATCTCTTCGATCATTCAACCCGAGGGTCACGCCGGCGAAACGGTTCCAGTGATCCTCATGATTCACGACGCACCTAACGCCGCTATGAAACGTGCGCTGGCCCAAATTGCCCGATTATCCGTGGTCAAAGACACGCCCGTAATGATCCGGGTCGAGTCCTTGGAATAAGCCCGGAAAATGGAATTGGAACCACAGATGGACGCGGATGAACACGGATAAGAAGGATCTGGAATAATGCGCCGTATCGCCGCCCAGCTGAAGCCCGCCGACTCTTAAGCGTCCGTGTCCATCGGGTCTTATCCGCGGTTCGCATCCTCCAACTCACATTTTTGGGATAAACGCGGACTACTTTTTGAATGCCGCCGCTTTCGGGTTTCCGTCGGCCAGCAAATAGGCCAGCAGATCGAGAATTTCTTCTCGCTGGAACGAACTGAGCAGGCCCTCTGGCATCGGCGAAATTGGGGACGCGGCACGGTCTTTCACGTCCACCTTGAGCACTTTCGCTGTTTTGCGGTTCAACGGATCGATCATGATTTCATACGCATCCGGTGTTTCGCCCAGTAAACGTCCCCACACGGTCGAGTCGTTCTTCAAAGTGAACGCCACCGCCTGATATTGTTCGGAAATCACGGTGTTGGGTTCGGTGATTGCCTTGAGGACGTCGGTCGGAGAGTAACGTGTTCCCACTCCAGTCAGGTCCGGCCCACCATCTCCTCCTGCTCCCTGGAAGCGGTGGCACACACCACACTGAGCCTCGCGGTACATTTCCTTTCCGTGCTCGAAATCGCGTCCTTTGGCGACCTCGCCGAGCGCCGGCAAGAGATCGGCGGTTGTCCATTCCTTCACTAACATCCGCAGGGGTTCCTTTTTGGGCGCCGGATTGGGCAAGCCGGCGATGAGCGCGGCAATCGGGGCTTTCTCCGCGTCCGGCACTTTCGCGAAAGCCTCTTGACGGATGTTTTTGAGAAAGTTGTCGAAGCTCGCTCCGTTACCCGGCTCCAAGCCGACGTCATGAAACCACTGAGTGAATTCCGGCGGATGCTTGACGCTGCGGGCCACGAAGTAATTGCCGCCCGCAGGATAGGTTGGCCCTCCATCCTCCGACGGCGGCCGGTTGAACCATTGGAAATAGCGCTGACGCAATTCCGGAGTCCAACCCGACTTTGCCAGGCGCAAAGCCACCTGATACGTCATTTGCTCTTCCTGCGTCGGCGCCGCGTCTCGCAACGCGAGTGCCTTGGCTACTACCTCGGGCGAATCGAGCGCCACCAGCAACTGAACCAGCTCCCGATTCTTCGCCACGGACGTAGCAGGGAACTGCGCGCCGAGCTTTTCTAAAGCGCGCGGTCGAATGGCGTCCGGAATTCCATGGCGCGCGAAACTAACCTCGATGACGCGAAGCTTAGTTAGAAACTCTTCGTCCGGCAGCCCAGCGAGCGGCCAGCGGGCCACCGCCTGAAGCAAAGGGAGCTGGTCTTCCGCTGTCCCGTAGCGCGCCAAGGCCAGCAACGCCTGCAACCCAGCGGTGGCGTTAGTCTCGGCCAGCGCGCGGTCCTTCCAGTCGGCGACCGGCAACACTTCAAGGGCAATCCGGGCGGCAAACCGAACATGTCGATCGGTGCTACCCAATGATGGCCAAATCTCACTCAGGGTCCCGGGCTTGGC
>DLVS01000289.1 GCA_003445095.1 Verrucomicrobiales bacterium | reverse complement strand
AACTGGCGCGGCGTCGCGAAGAGCTGCGCCCGGAGATCGAGGCGCAATTGAGACGTCTGGAAGGATGTTTGGGCCGGTTGCCGGAAGATCAGCGGTCGTTGGTGGAAGGGTATTACTACCGGCGCGAAGAGATCGCGAATTTAGCCGGCCAGTCGGGGCGTACCGTCACCGCGACGTACAAAGCCCTACAGCGGATTCGCCAAGCGCTCCAGAACTGCCTGGAACAAACGCTGGAGCCGGAGGGCGTCAGGCTGTGAGCGTTGCGTTTCCATCACGGGATTTCGACGATGCCGTAGCGGCAGTCTGTCACGGCGTGGCATCCGAGGAGCAGGTCGAGGCGCTCGGGCGGACGCTTCGACGGGACGCGGCGGCGCGTGACGAATATCTGCGTCGGGTGGCACTGCACGCGTATTTAGCTTCGGAGCCGGACCTATTCGCCGCATCGACTACGGACTTCACCGCCACCGACGGCCGCCCGTTTTCTCGGCCGCCTTCGACAACGCCCAGCCCTAAGCCGCCAATCCGGCGATTCGGGCGGACGCTCCGGGCGAAATGGAAGGCGAAACTGGCTCTCGCGGCCGGCCTCGTGGCCTTCCTGGCAGCGGTCGTATGGCTGGCACAAGTTGCGGGCAATCGTCGAGGCGCCACGAGTCGGGCCGTCGCCATGCTCAATCGAGCGGTGGACGCCCGTTGGGATAGCTCGGAAAGGGCTCCCCGACTGGGCGCGCCGCTGGAACCGGGCCGGCTGAAGCTCGATTCCGGACTGGCTCAAATCGTGTTCTACAACGGCGCTCGAGTGGTGATAGAAGGACCCGCCGAGTTGCAACTGGTGTCTTCTTCCGAAGCAATCTGTGTCCAGGGAAAGCTGACTGCTGAGGCGCCGCCGCAGGCTCGGGGCTTTCGAATCGTCGCGCCACGGCTCGATGTTACCGATCTGGGAACGGCGTTTGGCCTCAAGGTGAACGACGACCGTTCGGAATTGCACGTGTTCGAGGGGCACGTCGAGTTCCGATCCGACGCGGGTTCCGCCGCCCAGGATTTGCGGGAGGGCAAAGGGGCTGTGGTCGAAGGCGCGGCCGCCCCGAAGTTGATCGAAGCCGACCCGAAGGCTTTCGCTGAGCTGTTCGACCTGCAGGCCAAGTCGGTCGCGGCCGAAGCGCGGCGTTATGACCAGTGGCGCGAATCCATCCGGAAGCTCCAGCGTGATCCTTCGCTGTGGGTCCATTTCGATTTTGAACACGGTGGCGCTCCGGCGTGGCGTCTGCCCAACTCCGGCACCTTGCGCGCCGCCGCGCCGGAAGCCGCGATTGTGGGCTGTGAATGGCGGGAAGGACGTTGGGCGACCAAACCCGCCTTGGAATTCCGGGGAATCAGCGATCGCGTTCGGCTCAAGGTTCCCGGCGAGCTGAGATCCGTGACGCTCGCTACGTGGGTGCGAGTCCAAGGTCTCGACCGCACGATCAATTCGCTTTTCATGTCGGAAGGCTTCCTTCCAGGGACGCTCCATTGGGTCATCCGCAACGACGGCGCGCTGGGCCTCACGGCGTTTGGCGAGAAGGGCGGGTATCAGATTCTAGCCAGTCCGCCGGTGTTGACGATCGACCAGTTCGGCATTTGGACGCATCTCGCCGTGGTGCTGGACGGACGCGCTCGGCAAGTGACGCATTTCCTCAACGGTCAGCCGGTCAGCAGCCACCCGCTCCGTATGGCGCCGCCTTTCCGAATCGGGACCGCGGAGTTAGGGAATTGGAACGCCCACGGGGATCCCGGCGACGACCCGTTGCTCATTCGCAACTTCAGCGGCGCGATGGACGAATTCTGCTTGTTCAACCGCGCGTTGACTCCCGGCGAAATCAGCTCGCTCTACGCGGATGGCAGGCCTCAGCCCGACACCGTGGCTGGGTTGCCTCCCAGTTTTCCCACGGCCGATCACTTGGCCTTTTCCACCTCATCTCCCATTCCCATCCATCGATGAAATTCTTGCTTCCACTTCTGGCGTTAAGCGCCGTCCTTTCCACCCCGCTCTGCCTTGGCCAGACCAATGCCCAGGCCGACGACTGGAAACCCGCCTCCTCCAACCAACCCGGCAAAGAATATCCGAAAGTGAACTCGGAAGGGCGCGTCAAGTTTCGGATCGTCGCCACCAATGCGCAGAGCGTCGGGGTGACCTTTCGCGACAGCAGCGAGTTCAAGAAAGGCGAGGATGGCGCTTGGTATGGATATACACGGCCTTTGGATGAAGGGTTTCACTACTACCTGCTGAAGATCGATGGCGCCGAAGTCCCGGATCCTAACAGCCTCATGTTCTTTGGCGCGCAGCGCTGGGGCAGCGCCGTCGAAGTCCCGGCTCGCGATCAAGATTTCTACGCCGTGAAGAATGTGCCGCAGGGACAGCTCCGCGAGTTGTTCTTCCATTCGAAGAGCACGGATTCAATGCGCCGCGCGTTTGTCTATACGCCGCCCGGTTACGACCAAAACCCGGACCGACGTTATCCGGTGCTGTATCTCCAACACGGCTGGGGGGAAAACGAATACGGCTGGGGCGCCCAGGGACGCGCTCGCGAGATCATGGACAACCTCATCGCGGAAAACAAAACCCGCCCGTTCATCATCGTGATGATCTATGGCATGACGAATGAAACTCGAATGGGCGGTCTCCGAGACTTCGATATCGGCCCCTTTGAAACGGTGCTGGTGAAAGAGTTGATCCCCTATATCGATGCCAACTTCCGCACGCTCTCCGATCAGCCGAACCGAGCTATGGCGGGTCTCTCGATGGGCGGAATGGAAACTCGGATGATCACCCTGCGGAATCTCGACACGTTTTCGCACATCGGAATATTCAGCGGCGGCAGCATCGCGGTGACCAACATCACTGATCTGGCCGCGTTCAAAGAAAAGAACAAGCTGGTGTTCGTCAGTTACGGCAGCCGCGAGCTGGGCGGTAACCGCGGCGGCGATCCCAAGGTCAATGTCGAGGCGCTCAAAGCCGCCGGCATTAACAGTCATTTCTATGTTTCACCCGACACGGCCCACGAATGGCAGACCTGGAGGCGCAGCTTGCATGAGTTCGCGCCCCTGCTGTTCAAGCATTGAGTCTTCCCGGAAAGAAACCAACTCAGGCAGAGGCGCAGAGCCCGCAGAAGACCAGAAATGAGCGACTTCTTCTCTGCGCCCTCCGCGTCTCTGCGCGATCTGCCCCCCCTGACGCGCTCGATTCCATCACTCACCAGCCGAACCAACCCGTTTTACGAGAATCAAGAAACTCAATCCGTCAAAGCCGGTCTCATACTCCGAGAACTTCAACCAACCATGTCGCTTCTTCTCTTATGAAAACATGTCTCATCGCCTCACTAACGCTTCTTTGCACGGCGGTCCTTCTCCAGGCCGCCGAACTCACCGGCAAATGGAAGGCCGAGTTCGACACCCAAGTGGGCAAACAAACCTACACCTACGAGTTGAAGGCCGAAGGTGAGAAGGTCACCGGCAAGGCCACGGGCGAGATCAACGGCGAGAATAGACGCACGGTGGATATCAAAGACGGCAAGCTCGTCGGCGACACGGTGAGCTTCGTCGAAGTCTTCAACTTCCAGGGCAATGACATTTCGATCAGTTACACCGGCAAACTGGCGGGTGATGAAATCAAGTTCACCCGCAAGGTCGGCGACATCGCGACCGAGGAACTCGTCGCCCGTCGGGACAAGTCGGCCGCTACGAGCGCCGCGGCTCCGGGGGTGGCCGGCCAGTGGCGGGCGGAATTCGACACGCAGATCGGTCCCCAGAAGTACCTGTTCGATTTCCAGGTGAAGGACGGGAAGCTGACCGCTAAGGCCGTCGCCGAGGCCCGTGAGCAGAAGCGCGACGTGGAGTTCAAAGAGCCGAGCCTCGTCGGCGACACGATCAAGTTCGTGGAAATGCGGCAGATTCAGGACAATGAAATCCGCATCGAATACACCGGCAAGATTGGCGAGAAAGGCATCCAGTTCACCCGCAAGGTCGGCGACTTCGGCAGCCAGGAGTTTTTGGCCACGCGCGTCGCCTCGGCTGCGCCCCCGGCGCCAGCGGGAGCGAGCGCTCCGTCCGGCGACCGTCCGCGTCGCGGCGGATTTGGCGGCCCCATTGAACTGGGTCCGGACGACAAGCCCGCCTTCCCGCCCGTGCCCGACGGCTTCGACAAACCCCGCGACGGCATCGCCCACGGAAAGTTGGAGATGGTCGAATACGATTCGAAGTCCGTCGGCAACAAACGCAAGGCCCTGGTCTATACGCCGCCGGGTTATTCGGCCGACGCCAAGTATCCCGTGCTCTACCTGCTCCACGGCATCGGCGGCGATGAGGAGGAATGGCGTCGCGGCGGTCAGCCGAACGTCATTCTCGACAACTTGATCGCGGATAAGAAGGCCGTGCCGATGATTGTGGTCATGCCCAACGGCCGCGCGCAGCCCGACGACCGTGCTGGCTCCAACGCCATGGCCACCGCGCCAGCCTTCGGCGTCTTCGACAAGGATCTCCTCGGCAGCCTCATTCCGTTCATCCAGTCGAAGTATTCCGTGAAGGCCGACCGCCAGAACCGCGCGCTGGCTGGCCTTTCGATGGGCGGCGGGCAGTCGCTGAACTTCGGCCTGGGCAATCTCGACACCTTCGCGTGGATCGGTGGTTTTTCCTCTGCCCCGAACACGAAACCGCCTGCGGAACTGGTGCCCGATCCGGAAAAGGCGAAGGCGCAGTTAAAACTTCTCTATCTCTCTTGCGGCAATAAGGACGGCCTGATCCGCATTAGCCAAGGAGTGCATGCTGATCTGAAGGAGAAGAATGTCCCGCACATCTGGCATGTGGATGATCACGCGCACGATTTCAATCATTGGAAAAAGGCGCTCTATCAATTCGCCCAGCTTATTTTCCAACCTACGGCGAAGCCATGAATCCGTGGATTTCCTCTGCGAGCTCTGCGCCTCTGCGCGCCCCTATTTCTCGCGCAGAGGGCGCAGAGAAACAGACTGGTTCACGTCTGCAAGGCGCGTCCGGATTTTGGGAATTGGCGCTTCCCTTTAACCAGCGCCGTAGCCGCGGAGGGGACGACGCGCACTCTACCTTTGCAGCGCTGCGTCAGACAACCCCGGAGCGACTCCACGCGCGCCGCGAGAGTCAGCGCTTCCTTCCGTCAGCGACTACAAAGGTTCATGGCCGCAAGGCGTGTCCAACCTTTGGAAATCGGGGCTACCTATGAACCGACCTTTTGGAGTGCGCCGGCAAGCGTTAGCGCGACGGCGCTTTCAGCCAGCCGGACGTGCGTTGAATCGAGTCATACCTCGCCTCGGGCTACCCGCCGCGGCGAAAAAGCGGCGTGGCGCTGGCGCTTCCCGCCCCACTCCACAGCCTCTCGGCGGTTCATGGCCGCAAGGCGTGTCCATATCTGGAAATAGGGACCTCCCATGAACCATCAAAACCCCACGGGGCCGCCACGGCGTTGCGTCACGCGGGCCGTCAGGGCCGCCGTAAACCCGTGGGAATCCCGTTGGGATTCACTGCGGCGAAGGCCGCCTATTCATCCAACACTGCTGACTCTTGCATGAAAAACTTGAAACCTATTCTAGGACTGTTGCTGGGGTTGATTGCCCTCAGCGCTTCAGCCGCCGATGGCCCGGACCGTCCGCTGCGCGTGCTGTATCTGGGACCCGTCGAGGGCGGCAGCAGTGGTTCCGGAGGGAGCGGATCGCGCACGAACTATGTCTATTTGCCCGGCCAAACCTTGGCCCCTGAGGCGATCTACTTCGATCACCTCGCCGATGGCGCTCACCTCAGCGACAAGTATCTGAGCCACTTCGACGTCGTGGTGCAGGTCCTGCCCGACTCCGGACTGGCCGCGCCCCAGCAGCGCTTACTGGAGAGCTTCAAGGCCAAGGGCAACGGTTGGATCAAGTATGCCGATGGCCAACGTCCGGCGGATGCAACCCTGCGCGAGGCGGTACTCAGTGGCGTCAGCCGGCAGGCCAAATCTGCCTGGGAAGCTTCGTTGGCGTCGCGGCCGCAGCTGCAACGCCGGCCAGGCGAGGTGCCGAATTATGAACGCCGCCCGGAACCAATCGGCTACCAGGCGCCCCTGTCGCCGAAGGACTCCATGCGTTACACGCAGGTTCCCGCGGACTTTGAACTCCAGCTCTTCGCCGCCGAGCCGGACGTGGTGAAGCCCATCTGGGTGGCCTGGGATGAACGAGGCCGCGCTTGGGTGATCGAGGCGCGGGATTATCCGCACGGCCTCGTCGGCGAAGGCGAGCCGGGCCTGGCCGATGTGAAGATTTGCGAGGACACCGATGGCGACGGCAAGGCCGACAAGTTCACTGTCTTCGCCGACAAGCTGAACCTCGCCACGTCGCTGGTGTTCGTGAACGGCGGCGTCCTGGTCGCCGAAGCCCGCCACATGCTGTTCCTCAAGGACACCAATGGCGACGACCAGGCCGACGTTCGTGAGGTGGTCCTTCCCGGCTGGGGCGTGGGCGATTCGCACGCGATGCAGAGCAGCCTGGGACGCGGCTTCGACAACTGGCTCTACGGCGCGGTGGGCTACTCGAACTTCCGCGGTAACGTCGGCGGGAAGGACATGCAGTTCGGCCAGGGTATCTTCCGCTTCGAGGCGGATGGTTCCGAGCTCCAGTTCCTCCACCAGTTCAACAACAACACTTGGGGATTGGGCTTGAACGCCTCCGGCGATGTCTTCGGCTCGACAGCCAATGGCAATCCGAGCTTTTACGGCTACCTGCCTGCGCACATTTTGAATCCCACGCAGCCCGGCCCCGGACGGCGTGGTGGCGGAGGAGGAGGCGGATTTCGTCCGGGCTACCGGCTCGATGACAAGCCCGGGGAAGCGCCGGCGCCGACCGCGAATGTCCGCCGACTGCCTTCCGCCAAGTCGCTCGCTCCTGGCATGAGGATGCATCCGAACACGCCGAATGTTCGCATGGTGGACAACTTTGGCGGCTACACGGCCGCGGCCGGCCACGCCTTCCTGGTCAGCGATGCGCTGCCGCCGCGCTTGCACGGCAAAGCCCTCGTCACCGAGCCCACGGCGAAGCTCATCGGCATCATGGATATTCAGCCTGACGGCGGCGGCTACCAGGCAACCGACGGCTTCAACTTGCTCGCCAGCGCCGACGAATGGATGTCGCCGATCTTCGCCGAAATCGGCCCTGACGGCGCCGTGTGGGTAATCGATTTCTACAGTTTCATCATTCAACACAATCCGACGCCGAGCCCGCAGTCCGCCGGCGTCCAGGCGACCACCGGTCCGGGTGGAGCGTACAAGACGGAGAACGACCTGCGCGACCAAACCCACGGCCGCATTTACCGCGTTGTGTGGAAGGACGGCCCGAAGAGTGCGATCCAGTCGCTGGCGAAGGCGCCGACTTCCGAGTTGGTCGCCGCGCTCGACAGCGGCAACCAGTTCTGGAGCCTCACCGCCCAACGCCTGCTCGTGGACAACAAGGTCACCGACGCCGCGCCCGCACTGAAAAAGCGCGTCCGCTCCAACGCCGGAGGCAAAGGCGCGATCCACGCGCTCTGGGCGCTCGAAGGCATGGGCGCGCTGGACAAGGATACTCATCAAGCGGTGTTGCTGAGTAAGGATGCCGCTCTGCGTCGCAACGCCATTCGCGCGCTGCCCGCGAACGAAGCGGGCCTCCAACTGTTCTTCAGCAGCCCAGTGATCCAGGACCCCGACCTCATCACGCGCCAAGCTGCTTTCGTGAAACTGCTGGAGTTCCCTACAATCCCTGAGATCCAAACGGTCGTTGCTCAATTATCCCGCATTCCCATCAATACGACCGATCCTTTCCTGAACGACTCCCTCACGCTGCTCGGGCGCATCCACCAGGTGACCGGCGTCGGCGAGAACGAAGTCCAGGTGACGGCGGGCGATCCAAAGCGCGGCGAAGAACTCTTCTTCAACAGCCCCACGGCGGCGTGCGCGGCCTGCCACACGGTGAGCGGAAAGGGCGGCGACGTCGGCCCCATCTTGGACGGCATCGCGATTCGCGGCGACCGGGCTTATATCCTGGAGAGCCTAATGGATCCCAACGCCAAGCTGGCGAAGGGATTTGAGAACCTTCCGATTTCGCCGATGCCACCCCTTGGGGCGCTGTTGAAAGAACAAGAACTCGAGGACATTCTCGCCTATCTCTCCACGCTGAAGACTCCGCCGAAGGACGGCATTACCGTTCCCTCGAAGAAACCCGAACAATACGAATGACGATGAAGTTGGATTCCTTGCTGCTGCCCTTCATGAACCGTAGGAGACGAGGTAACGAGACTCTGACTTTCTTGGCCCCTTGCGTGTGGTCTCGCGACGGGTATCGAGATGGAGCCTCCTCACGTCGGCTCCTACGGAGTTTATGGTCTCGATTCACTTCCAGATTTCGGAAGTACATCCTTCTCATGAATCAATGGTTTTCCTCTGCGGGCTCTGCGTCTCTGCGCGCCCAGATTTCTCGCGCCGAGCACGCCGAGGGCGCAGAGAAACAGCCGGGTTATTGGTCCCAAAGAGTGTCCAATTCTTGGAATTCGAGGCTCGCCCCTAAGCCTTGTAGCCGTGGAGGGGACGACGCGCACTTTCCTTTCGCACCGTCGCGGGGAATCGACCATCCGGCAATGGTTCACGCCCGTCGGGAATCAGCGCTTTCTCCCGTCAGCGACTACCAGGTTCACCGCCGTCTCTTCCACCCAATCCGCTTCGCACTCCTCTTAGGCTTTGCGCTGTCGAAGGCCGCGGCGGCCGAGAGCACCAGCCTCGATCCCGAGGGATACATTCGCGACTGGATCATGCTCGCCCCAATCGCGCTTCCCGAAGGACGGCCCGCGGCCGACCTGATCTTGCGAGATCAGATCGTCAACGAATCCGCTCTAAAACCGCGGGACGGCGACTCCCTCACAGTCAACGGCCAGAAACTGATCTGGCAACGAATCACCGCCCCGACCAATTACTTCGATTTCAATGCTCTGCTCAAAACTCAGAACGACCGCGCGGCCGGCTTCATGGCGGCCTATATCGAATGCGACGAAGAAATCCCCGACGTGATCATGTCGGTAGGCAGCAACGATCAAGGGCGCATCTATTTCAACGGTGTGGACATCTACGCCTTCACCGAAGCGCGACCGCTCAGCCTCTACGCCGACAAAGGGCGGGTCACCCTGAAAAAGGGCGTCAACGTGATCCTCTTCAAAATCATCAACGAGCAGAACGCGTGGCAGGGCGCCCTGCGCCTGACCGACAAGTCGGGAAAGCCATTGAAGAATCTGAAAATTCGGTCTTCCCCATGAAAACACCCGAGATCAAGGCCCGCGGTAAGCATACCCCCTGATCGTCGGCGCGATGGTCGTGCCCACCGCATGGCCCAGCGCCCACTCCTCTCCCCGTGGGAGTGCGGTGAGGGTCGCCGCAGGCATTATATTATCAGGGCAGCGTCTTCGACGACGAATTCGGTGAGGCTCACTCGTTGAAAGTTGAAGGTTGGTGGCTACGGATGGCCGATAATGTCCGCAGCCACCGAATCAGCAAACGCCTCCACTTGGCTCTCGCTGACCAATTCCTTCTGACCGGGAATCTTCGCCAGCAAATGCTTGGCACTCTCAAACGCTTTCTCCGTTCCAGGACGCTTGGGCTCGCCGAGCAGGAAGTGAATCTTGAACCGCTCTGTGGAATCGTGCAGCGCCACGCCGCGTCCCAGCCAGCGGTTGGCTTTCTCCACGATGCTGCTGGGATCCATCAAGTCGAAGGATACCGGCTCGTAGAGATGCCAGATGGAATTCTTCCAAGCGTAGTGAAACTCATACTGATAATCTTTCGCCTCGATACGTTTCTCCTGGAGCTTGTCCGCCGCCTTCTTCAGCCGGGCTTTGAACGGTTTCGCGATGTCCTCGTCATTGCGGCTGGCCACTTCGCCAGTACGCGAGTAACGCTCCACCATCCGGGAATACAGTTCGCTGACCGTCTCGCCGGGATTAATAGAGAAACCTCCGCCGGGCGCCGACCATTGCAGCGAACTGTCATCCTTCGGCAGCACCCGCCGCACGACTTCCTCGATGCCCTGCACCGGCGCCAGGCTCAGCCCATCGCGGACCTCGATAGCCAGTTCGACAAAGCGATTGCTGAGGTAGCGAATCAGGTTTCGGTAGTTGGCGTGGTCGATCTTCACGAACAGCGCGTTGAGGCGCTCGTAGGAGGTGGTCAAGCGGGCTTCGAGAAACCGCTGCTCGGGCGCGTAAAGCACCACGCCCACGTTGGCAAACTCGCCCGTCACCACGTCATGCACGTAGCGGAGCGTCACAAAGGTGTAGGCTGTTTTCATCGGAGTAGGTGTTTAACGAAATTCAAAAACGCTGTTCTTTCTTCCCGCGCTTCCCGGAGGTAATCGCCAGTTTTAGCGCACAGGTCGTGCCCCTCCTGCCATTCCGTCGGGACGGGTTGCAATAAACCCTGAATCACCCCGTCCGACAAGGCTGCAAGCCGGCTCTCGAACGGCCCGAGATTCAACTTCGCCCCTCGCAAGCACAGGTAAAAGGCGTGTCCCTCCATGAACCGGAAAGCTCCCGCCTGATCCGCCAGCACCCACGGACGCGGCGCGCCGCCGATGATGGGGAGATAGAGGAACGAAAACGCCTGCTCATGGTCGTACACGCCCACCCGCTCGGAACGTGACCACAGGTTCGGGTTTGTGGCCCGACGGTCGGCGTTCTGAATGAGCAAATCGAAGGCGAAGATTTCCGCTGCCTGATCCCGCTGCACTCCGGCCGGCGACCGGCCCACCGCCCAAGTGGTGAAACTCGTGCCGAGGTGGACGGAGCCAAAGTTCCGGCCCGGACTCGCTCGGAACGCCCCTGCCAGACCCGGCGAGACAATCGCCTCAAACCCGGCCGGAACGTCCACCACCGCCGCCTGCGGAACTTCCAAGCCGAGATGCGCCGCCAAGGGTGCGGCCACCAATTCCGCAATCTGTGCTTTCGCGCTTAACTCCGGGCCGCGTAGCTTCGTTACCACCTCCACGGTCTTGCCCTCCGCGTCCTCCGCACCCAACAGCACCGGGCATGTCCGCCCCGCGTTCAACGGGCGGATGAACTGGTTGGCGGTGAGTTGTAGGACTTCCATGCTCAACTACGATAATCAAGTGCGGTAGTCTTCATGTTTTGATTTCCTTGTGAGTCTCAAAGAGGAAAACAGTTAGAGTTGCTGCTGCGCCAACAGCCAGCTTCGCGTGGCGCTTGCCCAAGCCCGATGCGCTTCCGTGTCTGCCGTTCCCGGTGCCGTAAAGACCTCGAAGCTCGGCGAGGCCGTTGCCGATGGTTCCGAGGTTGCTCAGGAGCCGCTTGATGACATCCGCGCCGCGAGCAGCGTCGGGAACTTCTTCACGGACGAGCTTTAACTCCTTGAGGGTTTCCTTCGTCAGCGCCGAAACATCAGGAGTGCCCGAGACCGGTTTGCCTCGCTCCGCGAGGATAGTCTTGCAGCAAGTCTCGATAAGTTCTTTGGCGGTTCCGATGGCAAGGCTTGGATCGGTCTCTACGGCCGCCTCCAAGCGCCGAATCTGTTCAGCAAGGTGGTTTGCGTTTAGAACCTTTGCATGCTCCTTGAGCGGATTGAGGCTCGGCCTGCCTGCGAGAAGCCGCGTCGCAACCTGGCGACACCTGTCCCCGAGAGCTTTTGCTTCCGGAGTTTGCTCCTGGTTGAGAGACGCATCGTAATCGATCAGGGCGAGCAGGAGCTTGCCCACAGTATAGTCGGATTCGAGCTTCCAAAAGGTGCGAAGCTTCTTCGCCTTTGATGCCCCCTCCGCAGTGTATTTTTCGTCGTGGATGTCGATGCCGACTGTCTCCAACATGAATTCCCCAAACGTGCGGTCCGAGAAGCTCAGAACGTAGCCCCCCGACATACCAAGAAACTTTTCGAGGTTGTGGCGTTCCGTTATCGTGACTGAACTCATACCGAAGCCTCCTTCTCAAGGTTTGCCACGCTCAACTCCCCGTTCAGCAGCTTCGGCAGCAGTGCGTCGCACAGGAGGACGAGGGATGCGGATTGGTGCGGCCCATGCCCGACCGAGCGCAGCTCCCACTCCGCTCCCGCTGGGAGAGGACGGGTGAGGGTACCACGGGCATTTGCGGCGTCTTCGCCGATGGATTCGTTGATGGGCATGTCAGTAGCGCTCGGTAGCGAATAGCTCGATTTCCTTGGGCCTCACGATCGGCTTGAGTGACCTGAGTTTCGCCTTGTTGACGATCTTTGCCGGGTCGATCGCCGCCTTGAGTGACGCACAGGTAATCCAGTCGTTGTTCCAAAGGGCTGCTGAATCCCCTTTCACCAAGCGACACACGGTTTCCTTGTAACCTAGATTCGGGACGAAGGAATGGCTGATTCGTTGGAGCCACGCTTCCATATGGCCCGTGTTGGGAAGCAGGGAGAGTTTGGCGTGAATCTTCTGTATCGCATCCACTCGCGCTTTGGTCGGCAGCAGGCTCAGAAGCTTGCTGATGATGGCTGAACACACAGGAAAAGCCTTAGGGCTCTGGTATGCGATGTCAGTTGCGATGCTGACCATCACAAGCGGATTGCTGATGCGTTTCGTCGCGTTGAGGCGTTCGTGGAAATGGGTAAGCGCAACTGTGAGACTCCCAGCATTTGGGAAGTCGTGACCATGAGCGTGAATGACAAGCAGATGCTTCTGAAGGTTTGCGTCCCCCTGCCTCCCTCTCAACCACGCTCGCTTGTCCGGCTTGATCGCGCTGCTGACCACAAGCTGTGCGCCAGTCGTCTTTGATGCGTTGAGCTTTAAACCGAGATCGATCAGAACCTCGGTCAACGATTTCAAGATGGCCTCACCGATCTGCGGACTCTGGACGAAAACTCGATAGTCGTCGCGGTAACGAAGGATTCGAAACTCCGATATTCCCGCTGCTTTTAGGCGGTCGCTCAACTCGAGGTCGGCGTAGCCGAGCACTAGCTCAGAAATAAAATCCATTAGGGTAGAACCCTGAGGAATCCCGTTTGTCTGCCCATGACGCATGTCCTGAATGTGGGAGTCGATGATGTTTCCGATCAGCGTCTTGTTGTTTCGTTCAGCCTTGGCTTTGGCTTTGCCGTGAACGGCCCACGCAATC
>DLVS01000506.1 GCA_003445095.1 Verrucomicrobiales bacterium | reverse complement strand
CTTCGATCATCGTACCGACGCTGTAGCTGATCTTCGTCTTTTTCTCCTTTTGCACCGCCGCGGCGACCTCGTGAATCACCGCGACTTGCAAATCGAGTTCCTTCTTGAACCCGACCAGCGGGATCATGATCTCGGGCTTGGCTTTGAATCCCTTTTTGTTTGCGTCTGCGGCCGCTTCAAACACGGCGCGAGCCTGCATCGCGGTGATTTCGGGATACTTGATGCCTAATCGGCAGCCGCGAAAACCGAGCATCGGATTGAACTCATGGAGCTCGTGAACCCGTGCCATAATCCGCTCGACGGGAATATTGAGCTTCCGGGCCAGGTCCATCTGCTGTTCCTTGGCGTGCGGCAGGAACTCATGCAGCGGCGGATCGAGGAAGCGAATCGTTGCGGGATAACCCTTCAATTCCTTGAAGATGCCGAAGAAATCTTCGCGTTGATAAGGCAACAGCTTCGCGAGTGCCGCTTGGCGAGCGGTCAGTGAATCCGCGAGAATCATTTCGCGCATCGCGTCAATGCGATCGCCTTCGAAGAACATGTGCTCCGTGCGCGTCAGGCCGATGCCGGTTGCGCCGAAAGCGAGCGCGTTCGCGGTTTGTTCGGGATTATCAGCGTTGGTTCGAACCTGCAGGCGCGTTGCCTGCGAACACCATTTCATCAACTGGGTAAAGCTCTTGAACTTCTCGGTGGCTTGAGCTGCTTTGTTCCCGTTGATGAGTCCGGCAATAATTTCGGAAGGCGCCGTCTTGATTTGACCGCCGTATACAAGGCCCGAGGTGCCGTCGATGGACAGGAAGTCGCCTTCCTTGAAGGTCTGGACGTCCACGGTCACCGTCTTCTTGTCGTAGTCGACTTGGAGCGCGGCGGCGCCACAAACACAGACTTTACCCATCTGACGAGCCACCAGTGCGGCATGCGAAGAAACGCCACCGCGGGCCGTGAGGATGCCTTCCGCGGCAATCATGCCGCGCAGATCTTCGGGCGAAGTTTCGACGCGGACCAAGAGCACTTTCTCACCCTTTTCGGCCGCGGCAACCGCGCGATCAGCATTGAAGTAAATCTGGCCGGTCGCGGCGCCGGGGCCCGCCGGGAGACCGGTCGCGATGGGCTTGGCCTTCTTGACTTCGGCGACGTCGAAGATAGGCGCCAACAGTTGGTCGAGTTGGTCGGCGGGGTTGCGGAGAACGGCGGTTTCCCAATCGATGAGTTTCTCCTTCACCATGTCGATGGAGAACTTTAGGGCGGCGGCGGCGGTACGTTTGCCGTTGCGCGTTTGCAGCATGAACAGCTTGCCTTCCTGAATGGTGAACTCGATGTCCTGAACGTCTTTGAAGTGTTTCTCCAAAGTCTTCCGGACCTCGAGCAGCTCGGCGTAGGACTTCGGCATTTGATCCTTCAGCTTAAGCACGGGTTCGGGCGTGCGCACTCCGGCGACGACATCTTCGCCTTGAGCGTTGATTAGGAACTCGCCGTAAAATTCATTGGTGCCGTTGGCGGGATTGCGAGTGAAGGCGACTCCCGAACCAGAGGTGTCACCGGTGTTGCCGTACACCATGGCCTGCACGTTGACGGCGGTTCCCCATTCAGTAGGGATGTTGTATTTGCGGCGGTAGACGATGGCTCGGTCGTTCATCCACGAACCAAAAACCGCGCCCGCCGCGCCACGGAGCTGATCCCAAGGGCTGTTCGGGAAGACTTTTCCGGTGCGCTTCTTCACGAGCTCCTTGAAGCGTTTCACGAGCTCCTGCTGATCGGCGGCGGTGAGATCGCTGTCCACGATGTCGTCGTGATACACCTCGTGCTTGTACTCGTGGATGACGGTCTCGAACGGCTCGTGATCTTCGCCTTCGCGCTTTTGCACTCCCAAGACGACGTCGCCGTACATCTGGATGAACCGCCGGTAACAGTCCCAGGCGAAGCGCTCGTTCTTCGTGGCCGCGGACAAGGCCAATACCGTCTGATCGTTCAGACCAAGATTCAGGATGGTGTCCATCATGCCGGGCATGGAGTCACGTGCGCCCGATCGGACCGCGACCAAGAGGGGCATCCCAGCGGCATCGCCGAACTTGCAGCCCATGATTTTCTCCATGTTGGCGATTCCGGCTTCCATCTGAGCCTGGAGCTCCTTGGGATACGTCTTTTTGTGGGCGTAAAAATAGGTGCAGACCTCGGTGCTGATGGTGAATCCCGGAGGCACGGGCAGGCCGATGCGGGTCATTTCGGCAAGATTGGCGCCTTTGCCGCCCAAGAGGGCTTTCATGCTGCCGTCGCCGTCAGCTTTTTTGTTGCCCCAGGTGTAAACGTATTTCGGAGACTTAGCCATGTGTGATGATGCGTTGACGTGTCGTGTGTATTGGATGGTTCAGGCGGGAAACGCCGGAAAATCGAAGCGCGACGCTAACAGGGGCGGAAGAACCGTCAACGAGGAGAAGTTGTAGGAAATCTGGGAGTGCGGTGGCGGGAGCGAAGCGGAGCTACCGCTTTGGCATGGCGGACGGTGGATGGATACGCCAGCTCGCAACCCTAATCCTCTGGCGCCACGGTAAAGCGGCAGCTTCGCAGACTTCGCCGCCGCACTCCAAAATCACCCGCCTTCGACTTCCGGCACGAAGTCATCATCGACATTCACTCGATCAGTCTTGAAGCCATAAATGGTTCGGATCTGCGCCGGTGTCGCCGTCCGTTCGAACCAAGTCGCCGAGCACCATGGATACTGGTCGGCCACCAGCACCAGGCCGTGCTTCACCGGGTTCTGATGTACGTAGTTCAACCGGGCCAGGTAAGAACGTTCAAACGAGAGACGTGTCTCGCGATAGTTGAACCAGACTCGCCGACCCGCAGTGCAATCCAGTTTGTTGGCCCAAACTGCTGTTTTTGCGTGCAGCTCCACTAACATTTCAGTGAGCGAGGAGGCGGCTGTGCTTTCCGGCGGTGAGTGAGCAACGAAATGATAGTGATTGGAGAACACGGCCCACGCTTCGATCTGCCAACCCCATTCCGACGCGAGTCGAAGCAACCCGCGGCTCAACACGGAAAGTCGCTTGGCTCCGCGGAAATGATGAGCCTTCAAATACGTCGCGGCCGTCACGAAAAAGGTGCCGCCAACCGCGAGCTGGTGGACTGGGGCGTGTGGCCAAGCAACGTCTCTCACGCCGATAAGCTCCTACCCAAAGCGCCTCATCGTCGAAGCAATGAAGCTCCCCAGATGTGGGGACGGGTGTGAGTGCGGAATCGAAAACCTTTGGGAGTGCGGTGGCGTAGCGAAGCGGAGCTACCGCTTTGGCATGCCGGACGGTGATGGGTACGCCACCGCATAAACCTGCCCCTTGGTGCCATGGTAAAGCGGCAGCTTCGAAGACTTCGCCGCCGCACTCCCAAAGTTCGAGGCTCGTCCAGCGACGCAAACTCCCCTACATTCTCCCTGTGCTTCCACGTTTGGTTTTGATCATCGGGCTCGTGGGTCGGCTGGCTTTGGCCCAAGCTGAGTTCCCGACCCCGTTTGATTCCGAATCGCGCGGCGCGCCGACACCCGTCGCGGAAGCTGTCGGCGGCATCCATCTACCTTCAAGCTTCGAGGCGAAAATATTCGCCGCCGAGCCCGACGTCCGGCAACCCATCGCGATGGCGTTCGATCCGCGCGGCCGATTGTGGGTCGCTGAGAACTACACGTATGCCGAAGCTAAGGTGAACTTCGCCACGCAACTGAATGATCGCATTCTCATCCTTGCCGACACCAATCACGACGGTCGATTCGACCAAAGGATGGTCTTTTGGGATCAGGCCAAAATCCTCACCAGCGTGATGCCCGGCAACGGCGGAGTGTATGTGCTGTGCCCGCCTCGCCTGTTGTTCATCGCCGACCGAAACCAAGATGACGTTCCCGACGGCGAACCGGAGGTGTTGCTCGACGGATTCAACACGACTACCGGAAATCGTCACACGTTCGCCAACGGATTAAAATGGGGGCCCGACGGTTGGTTGTGGGGTCGAATAGGAATTTCGAGCGGCGCCAAGATTGGCCCTCCGGACCAACCAGAGTCCGACCGAGTCGAAATGCGGGGTGGCGTTTGGCGGTATCATCCACAGCGTCGCGTGTTTGAAGCCGTCAGCCACGGCACCACCAATCCTTGGGGGCTCGACTGGAATGAGGTGGGCGAACCCTTTTTCATCAACACCGTCATTGGGCACCTATGGCACGCGATTCCGGGCGCTCATTTTCAGCGCATGCACGGGGACGATGTGAATCTACGAAGCTATGTCCTGATCGATCAACACGCGGATCATTATCATTTCGATACTGGCGCCGGCTGGACGAAATCTCGCGCGACACCGGATGGAAAAGAATTCGCCGAGGGTAGCGATCAGCTGGGCGGCGGGCACGCGCACTCCGGCCTCATGATCTACCTCGGTGCAAATTGGCCCG
>DLVS01000258.1 GCA_003445095.1 Verrucomicrobiales bacterium | reverse complement strand
TTCCGATCTCAACGAGATGTTGGTCCGCTCGGATCAAAAGTCGCTTTGGCGGCGAGTTTTATCGGAGAATGTTTTCGCCGAATGGGAAAAACAATTGGAGCAAAGGGCAGGGGGCTCGCATCGGACAGTCACCATCGCCTTCGCTGACTTGAGGGGGTTCACCGCCATGGTGGATCAGGCCCACCAGTACGTGGCGCAAATCACCCGGGAGACCAACGCGAGCCCGGAGACCGCCAACGACTTTGCACGAAGAGAGGCAGATGAGTCTATGGCCACCATCAATCGTTACCTCTCGGAGATCGCGCGGCTATTCAAGGAGCACGACGGGACGTTCGACAAGTATATCGGCGACTGTGTCATGGCATTTTGGGGGGCACCGTTGCCGCGTGAGTCACATGCCTTGCCGTGTGTATTGGCGGCGATGGCGGCGCAACGGCGCATCAAACAATTGAATGACGAACGCAAGGCCGAAAACGTCCGACGCGAACAGGACAATCTTGTGCTGGCCAAGTCCGCGCAGCGTCCTCTGCGCATGCTCCCGCTGCTTTCGTTTGGGATCGGAATCCATACCGGCGAGGTCACCGTCGGAACCCTGGGTGGAGGCAATATCGTATCCAACTACACGGTGTTCGGACGCGATGTGAATATCGCCAGCCGGCTGGAAGGATTCGCCCAGGGGGGACAAATCCTAATCAGCGCCACGACGTTGCGGGAGATCGAGCGAGGAACGCCGATTCTGGCATCGCGTTGCCGCTCGCTGGGCTCCAAACTGCTGAAGGGTATTCGGGAACCCATCGAGGTTTTCGAGGTGCCTTGGGATGATTCAGAAGCTTTGTCATCCGTCTTGCCTCCATGAACCCTGAACTACTTCCCGCGCTCTATTTTCACACCTTTTGGACGCGTCCGCAATTTGCAGAATCCGGAATCAATGATTCAGCCCTGATCAATCTGCCCGACTTCGAGGCGGTGACTTGGCTGGCCAGTGCCTTGGAGGCCCGCCGCCACGGCCGGCTCAAGTTGTTCACGGATGAGCGAGGGCTCCGATTCATTCGGAATGTTGGGTTGGAGTGGGTGTACAACGGTGGAATCTCCACCGAACTGGAAGCGATTCCCGACACCGTTCATCCCGCCGTGTTTTGGTCGGCAGGAAAGCTATTCGCTTGGCGCAGCATTGCCGAACCGGCGGTCAGCCTGGATCCAGACGCGATCTGCTGGCATCCGATTGGGGCCGAGGCTCCGGTGGTGATTTTGCACACGGAGCCCCTGGAATCCCCAGATTACTGTTATCAGGAAGAACGCTATGGGCGATTTGGATTCTCCGGCCCGGAGTGGGATTGGAGCGTGGAGCCAGCGAACGCGGGGATATTGAGCATTGCCGATCCTTCCTTCGCTCAACGCTACGCCCAGGAAGCCATTCGCTTCATGGTGTCATTTTCGGAGGCATTGCGGAGTCAATCGGTCGGTTTCGATCCTCTGGGGCGAAACTGGGCGGATGCCATGCTTTTTGCTGAACAGCGGCTGGTTTCCATGCTCCTCCGGAGGGATGGACTTCGGGGTGCGGCCATCGGCCGCTACGACCCACGACGACAGCACTTGGAATTCAATCCGCGATGCCTGCATCTCTGGTCCACCAAACATTTCTATCCCCGCTGCCGCGAAGCCCGGGTTGCGTACGTGAATCATCTGGCTCAGCATTTGTTAAGCCGATTTCCGGCGGCGGCGGCGACACTCAGGGCTTGGCAGTTGGATCGGCCCTTGACCGTGGAATCACAACCCCCGGATCCAGATCCTCCATTCCCGCTTCGCGGCTCGCGGGATGGCCACTGTCGCTTGGGAAGGATTGACGGCACGGTGGTGGTGCAAGACGCGAATCTGGAAGTAAAGCGTCCGGGCTATCCGGGCGCGGTCGTCGGCGTCGCAGAAATTCTTTTCCCGGAACCCGGAACGAGTTTCGAGTTGACCGAAATGCGCCACTTCGATGAGCTACCGACCGCCAAAACATAACCAACTCAATCCGATTCCCACGCGATGCCTATCTCGATCAAGCAGACTTCTCCGGCTGCGCCGACGAGCAAGGTGAATCAGTATCCGGCACAACCTCCGAATTCCCCTCCGGTACCGCTTGATCCCAACTACGCCCACCTTGTCAACGAAGCAGATGAGTATGAGGTCCTTTCGGGAGGCAAGGCTGAGGCCAAGAAACACAGCAACGTGGATCCGCTGTATGCGGTGGTGAAAGGGCCCGGAGCAGCCCGTTTGAGCACGGTACAGTTCGCCACTGCATCCAACACCTCCATTACTCCATACAACGGGGCGTACGTTCAATCGGCGGGTTCCGGTAGCCCGTCCCGGCGCAGAATCTTCACCAACGACGGTTCGATTGGGATTCGTGGTTAGCTCAAACTGCTTACTCGTCCTCTATGGCCATTGAGTTTTCTAAGATCGAAAATGTCACCATTTCGAGCGGGCCGCCGTCGAACAATGTGTGGTTGATCTTGACCGACTATTGGTTTGGAGCGGCGGGATCCGTCAAGATCGTTACCGTGGATGCTCTGGGTGGGATCACTTCCGAAACGATTGACCAGGGAACAGAATTTCCAAATCGTTGCCTGGGGATTCACCAGCAGGTGATCCTTTCAGGAAATGTCAGGTGCGTTGTTCGCTTTTTCAAACCGCCGGATCTCTTTTTTGAAGCGGTGGCTCAATTGGAGTGCTTCCAGCCAACCCCACCAGTATGGGATCCTTCCCTGCCGCCTCCTGAAAATCGTCGTTACAACTTGGTTCAAATTCCCCCGTGCATTGAGAACGGTTTCGTGCACCTGGGCGGCGATCGCTTCATGCAGATTCTGGTTGCGGGAAGCGGGTTTCGCGTCCGGGACAACAATCTCTCGTGTTAAGGCCGTTCGGGCTTGGGCCTAAGGAACCAGGCTGGCATGCCCCGAGGGGCGGAGGCGGCGGCCACTCGAAATGTACTGCCCAGAATGCATCGCTCGGAAGGCCAGCACCGTACTCAAACTTAAAGAGGTTGATCCGGAGTCGCGGTGGAAGCGCTGTTAACCCGCCGAGCGATTTCGCACCACCCGCGGGCCAGGATCGAGGCGGGCGTGCTCCGAGGCTAAGGTGAGTTCCGGCTTCTCTGTTCAGCGGACACCTTTAGGCTCCCGCGCGCACATGACTCCTCTTCGTCCATCGCCCACGGCGCGTACGCGATTGTTGGCGGTCTTGGGCTCACCGATCCGTCACTCGGCCTCGCCGCCCATGCACAATGCCGCTTTGGCCGAATTGGGACTGGATTGGACGTACGTGGCGACTGAAGTCGCTCCGGAGCGTTTAGCCGCCGCCATTCACGGCGCGCGTGAACTCGGTTTCCTCGGACTCAACCTGACCTTGCCCCACAAACTCCTCGCCGTTCCCGAAATGGACATCCTCGATGACGCGGCGCGCGAATACGGAGCCGTCAACACGGTGGTCTTTGAAACGGAAACAACCCCCGGCGAATGGCATCCGATCGGACTGGTTGACGAGGTTCGCGGACGCGTGCGGGCTCGGGGCTGTAATACCGACGCTGATGCGCTTCTCCGAGGTCTGGCCGAAGATTTGGGTATCGAACCGCGTGCCGCTCGAATCGTGTTGCTCGGCGCCGGCGGGGCGGCGCGGACGGCGGCGCTCCGATTGGCGGACGAAGGCGTCGGTGCTCTCTGGCTGGTGAACCGCACTACGGCCAAGTCGGAAGAGCTGGCCAAGGAGATTCAAACGCGAACACCCGCCGTTGATGTGGCCGTCGGTTATCCTTCCGGACCGGTGGAAATCATTTTGAATGCAACTTCAGCCGGACTGCGGCCCGGCGACAATTTGCCGCTGGACGTAGAAGCTTTTCCGCTCAGCCAGGCCGACGGAGTTTACGACATGATTTATCGGCCGACAGAAACGCCGCTCTTGCGAGCCGCCCGGGCCGCCGGATGCCGCACCGCGAATGGTCTTGGGATGCTGTTGTACCAAGGCGCGGCCGCCCTTGAGCTGTGGACCGGGCGGTCCGCGCCTTTAGAGGTCATGCGCCGCGCGCTGCAAACCGAAGTGTACGGAGCCGCGCCATGACCGACCGACTCTTGGGGCTGCCCATCGACTGGTGGATGCCGACCATCTGGGGCCTGCCGTTTCCGATTTGGACTTTGGCGTGGGTCGCGTTGGGATTGATTGTCGGTAGCTTTCTCAACGTCGTCATTCATCGCTTGCCTCGCGGCGAAAGTGTCGTCGCGCCGCCCTCGCATTGCCCGAAGTGCGGCACCCGCATTCCACTGAAGTATAACCTGCCGATTGTTTCTTGGCTCTGGCTGCGGGGGCGTTGTCGGTTCTGTGGAGAGGCCATTTCCCCGCGTTATCTCGGCGTGGAAGCCCTGACGGCATTTTTGTTTGTGCTCACTTGGATCGTATTTGCCCGCGAGCAGCCATTGGTGGCAGTCGCGTTGTGCGTGCTTTTCGCAGGCTTTATCGCGGCCACGTTCATTGACCTCGAATATCTGATCATCCCGGATGAAATCACGTTGGGCGGCGCCGTCGTCGGCTTCCTCTTTTCCGCCTTCGTCCCGGAATTGCACGGCGCCAATTCCGCCGCCGAAGGACTCAAACGCAGCGGCCTGGGTGTCGTGGTCGGAGCCGGACTCGTGTACTGCGTGCTTCGCGCTGGCAAGCTCGCCTTCGGCCGACAACGCGTCACGGTTAACGGCGCCACCCGCGTCGTCTTTCATGAGACGGGTGTGGTGCTGCCTTCGGGAGAAGTTCCCTACGAGGATATCTTTTACCGGACTTCCGATACGGTGCGAATGACCGCGCAACAGGTTGAGCTGGCCGACCGGTGTTACGCGAATCAGCGAGTCGAGCTGCAACTCGCCGAACAACCGCCTCGCTTGCGCATTGGAGAGGAAGTGTTGTCCGCGGAGGCCGAACCTTATCTCGCCGTCGTCACGGATCAGATTGATCTTCCGCGCGAGGCCATGGGTTTGGGCGACGTGAAGTTCATGGCCGCCATTGGCGCGTTCCTCGGTGCACCGGCGACGGTGTTTGCCTTGTTTGGAAGTGCGGTGATCGGTTCGGCGGTCGCGCTGCTGATGATTGCGCTTGGCCGACAGAAATGGTCAGGGCGCGTGGGTTACGGACCTTACCTGGCGGTGGCTTCCGTCATTTGGGTTTTCGGGGGCAAGCAATGGGCGACGGCCTGGTTTGGGCCGGTCCTGGGCCATTGGTTTGGGGGGCGATGAGCCGCTAGTTCGATGCGTGATGTGGGCGTGTATCCCCGTTTGTTTATTGCGGCGTCGCCGCGGTAGGGGCGAGTTTCACCTCGCCCCCATCTAGATCCGCTGCGTGTGTAAGGTTGCCAAAAGGGAAGGAGGGGACACGCGGCGCGCCGCGTGTCAGCCTCCACGAACCGAACACTTCCCACGTTCCCTATTCCGCCATCCACGAACGCCTCGGATTTGAATGGGGCCGCGGGTGGAACGCAGCCCTACCTCGCGCGACGGACCGTGGCGCCAACGACGAATCTGAGGTACGCGGAGAGATGACGGACCGTGCGACCGGCAAACCGCCATTGGACACTCCCCAGCAACACGCGCCATGATTCGCGCTTTCTGCCATGGAAGTCCCACTTCTAAAACCTCGGCGTACTATTGAAGGCTGTTCTGCGGTGCTCTTGCCGTTTAAGGCTCCGGGCCAACCGGACGTTGAGGCTTGGGCTGGCCTCCTCGAACGAACGTGGGCTGGTGGATTGACTCCGGCGGTCAACATGGACACGGGCTACGTGAATCTCCTGAGCCGCGCCGAGCGTTCGGATCTGCTCGTCCGCGCTGGCCAGCTCGCCCGTCGCCGCCGCTTTATCGCTGGTGCATTCATCGAGGGTCAAACGGGCGATCCGGGGGGCCTCTACTCCACCGAAGCGGTGGCAATCCAGGAAGCCGGCGGAGTGCCGATCCTGTTTCCTTGTTCCGCTGTGAAACAGTTGTCGGAACTGGCGCTGGTCGAGGTGTTCCGATCAGTGGCCAAGGAGTGTCCCGAGTTTCTTGGATTCGAACTGGGCGAGATGTTCGTGCCTTTCGGCCGGATTTGGAGTCTAGCGACCTTCGAGGCGCTCTTAGATATTCCGCAACTCAAGGGCGCGAAACACAGCTCGCTCTCGCGTGAACTCGAATGGCAACGACTCGCGGTCCGCGACCGTCGACGGCCTGATTTCAAATTGTACACGGGCAATGATCTCGCGATCGACCTGGTGAGGTGGGGTAGCGATTATCTCCTCGGGTTGTCCGCCTTTCACGTGGAAGCATTCGCCGCTCGGGACCGTCTCTGGGCCAAAGGTGATGCGGGCTTCCACGAGCTCAACGACTGGCTGCAGTACCTCGGAATGCTGGCGTTCCGGGCACCGGTGCCTGCCTACAAACATTCGTGCGCTCAATTCCTCTTCCATCGCGGACTCATCGCCACGCCGGAACCGCATCCACAGAACCCACGTCGCCCCGCCAGTGATCTCGCCTTGTTAGAACCGATCGCGCAAAAACTCGATGCCCTGGTCGCCGCTGCACAGCCATAGAAATGACCTTCCCTAAACTCAGCTCCCTCAAGACCGTGGCCGACTTCCGGCGACGGGTAGACGAACTTGGTATCGATCTGCCAGTATCAGAAGAGGTCCACTCGAATCAGTTGGGTGCCACCTATTTCCTCGAGCCCGATCGAGCTCGGGAGCTTGGTAATCGATTCGCCATCCTGCCGATGGAAGGTTGGGATGCGACCGCGGACGGCCGACCAACCGATTTAGTTCGTCGACGCTGGCAACGGTTCGGTCAAAGCGGCGCCAAACTGATTTGGGGCGGTGAAGCAGTAGCGGTGCGCCACGATGGCCGAGCCAATCCCCGGCAACTCGTCCTCCACGAGGAAACGCTGCCGGAGTTCATCGAGCTGAGGAAACTCCTACTCACCGAGCACGCCGTTCATTCGACGACTTCCGACCTGATGGTCGGCCTCCAGCTCACCCACAGCGGTCGTTGGGCGCGGCCACACGATTCAAAAAAGCTTGAGCCGCGCATTGCCTATCGCCATCCGCTGTTGGACTCGCGCTCCGCGGTCAGCAGCGACAAGGCGATTCTCACGGACCAGGAGATCGCCGGCCTGATTGAGGATTTTGTCCGAGCGGCCGTGCGGGCGCAGCAGGCGGGATTTGACTACGTGGATGTGAAGCACTGCCACGGGTATCTCGGCCACGAGTTTTTGAGCGCCGTGGAAAGACCCGGCGCCTACGGCGGATCGTTCGAAAACCGAACGCGGTTCCTGCGGGAAATCGTGGCCGGGATTGAGCGGGACGCGCCTGGGCTTGAAGTCGGAGTGCGTCTGAGCCTTTTCGATCAACTTCCCTTTCAGAAAGGCCCCGATGGCGTCGGCCAGCCAATGCAGTGGACTGGCCCATATCCATATGCATTTGGTAGCGATCCCGAGGACCCAAGCCAAATCGATTGGACCGAGCCGCGCGCCTTCTTGGGTCTGCTCGAGAAGCTTGGAATTCGGCTCGTTTGCCTCACTGCCGGATCGCCCTATTACAACCCGCACTTGCAACGTCCGGCGGCAATCCCGCCGAGCGATGGCTACCTGCCGCCGGAGGATCCGCTGGTCGGCGTGGCGCGTCAGCTCAACGCCGTCGCCAGCATCAAACGAGAGTTCCCCAATCTATTGATCGTGGGTTCTGCCTACAGTTATCTGCAAGAATGGCTCCCCGCGGTCGCCGACGCTCAAGTCGCGGCGGGTCGCGTGGACTTCGTGGGATTGGGGCGGACCGTATTGAGCTATCCTGAACTTCCACGCGATGTGCTGAATGGTCGATTACTTCAAAGGCGCAAATTGTGCCGCACCTTCAGCGATTGCACCACCGGTCCACGGAATGGCTTGGTGAGCGGTTGTTATCCGCTCGACGACTTTTACAGGCAACATCCAGACGCCGAGACATTGCGCGCCTTGGCAAAACGGTGAGCGACGGGGACGGGAGCGAGGACTTCAGTCGGCAACATCCTCATCCGCAAATGTGGTGTGACGATGGTCTGAACCTGAATCGTTTCTCAAGATCCTTGGGATGAACATGTCCTCGCGCTCGTCGGTGTTGAGCGTGCCGAAAAGCAATGTTTCCACTTCCAATCGTAACTCCGTCACGGTTACGAACCGGGGGTGGGACGAAAGGGACCCCTTAAGCGCAACTCGCGCCAGGCCCTCGATTCAATTCCTGGGTTAGGGAGCGATTTACCTGGATTGCAGCAGGCTCGGGCCCTGTGGCAGGCGAATCGTTTTGACGAAGCGCTTCAATTGTTTGAAGAGACCGGCCGCCGGCATCCGCAGAATCTGGTTGCGCTGGTCGATGGCAGCCGAGCGCTCGGAGCGCGATTCGAGGTCCAGCGCGCGGAGCTGATGCTCGAACGATTATTGAGGTTGGCCCCAGGGCGACCGGAACTTCTCCATTTTGCGGGGCAGAGCTATCGCATGATCTTCCGCCCCGAAGCGGCCCAAAAGTGTTTCGAAGCGGTGTTGGCCCAGACCCGCGATATCCCGGATGCTTTCCTGGAACTCGCGGTCTTACTGGAACGGCGGCATCGCGTCGCCGAGGCGTATTCGCTGGTGGAGGAATGTCTGCGCAATGACCCCACCTACCGGGAGGCGCAGTTGCTGCGCGCGCGGCTGCTGCGCCGACTGAAGCACGACGAGGAAGCCTTCGATGCTTTTCGGAAACTCGCCCAGGACGGTTCGGTTCATCCCGCCGTCCGCGCGCAGGCGTGGGCGGAAGTGGCTCAGACATTGGACCGCCGGGAAGAATACCGGGCCGCCATGTCAGCCATGCTTCGATGCAAGGAGCTGATGCGCGAACGGGAAGGTCCGGTCCTGCAAGAAGCGGAATTTGTCTTGCGGCATTTGGGCCGACTGGCCGATGGGCTGACCTCGTCGCATTATCGTCATTGGGCCGATGAAGCTCGTGATCGGCCGCCCTGCCGACCCGCGGTGCTGACCAGCTTCCCGCGGTCGGGGACAACGCTCTTGGAACAGGTGCTGGACAGCCACTCGGGGTTGGTTAGTTCCGATGAACGGGAAGCCTTTGCGCGCGATATCTTCCCAGCGATGTGGCTGGGGCCGCACACGCCGGCTCCAACCGTAGCAGCCCTCGACGCCGTACCCCCAGACCGGCTCCAGGCACTGCGGGATCGTTACTTTCGATTCATGGAAGCCGCGCTCAATGAAGCCATCGGTCCGCGCATCCATCTCGACAAGAATCCTCCGCTCACGTTGGTGCTTCCCGGATTCTTGCGGTTGTTCCCCGAGACTCGAATTCTGTTCGCGCTGCGGGATCCTCGCGACGTGTTGATCAGCTGTTTCTTCCAATACCTGCCGCTGAATCCGAACAGCGTATGTTTTCTGACCTTGGAGCGTACCGCCCGGCGTTATGCCGAGGACATGAGGGTCTGGCGCCAGTTGCGTGAGCGCATCGCGTCGCCATGGATTGAGATTCGTTATGAGGACGCCGTGAACGACCTCGAACGCGAGGCGCGGCGGGCGCTGGAATTCCTCGGGCTTCCATGGGAGGCGGAAGTGTTGAACTACCGCGAACGACTCGAAAAACGAGCCGTCGGATCACCGAGCTACGAAGCTGTTAGCCAACCGTTGTACACGAGGGCCATCGGCCGCTGGCGACATTACCAAGAGTTTCTGGAACCGTGGTTGCCGATACTCCAGCCCTCGGTCGATGCATTCGGATATTGAACGCCTGGCGCCTCAGCCGAGACAATTCGGTTCAACCACGAATAGACACGAATGAACACCAATAGGCAGAGGTCAAAACCAAGCTTTCGGAGGAGCCGGTCGTGGTGACTGAAAGGTGAGTCCGACCAGCCGGCGTCGTCCCGCGAAATGATCGGTCGATTGGTGTGAATTGGTGTCCCTTCGTGGGTTCCCACGTTTTTCTACTGCCTGGATACGGCTCGGCCGGCTGCCTAGGGGATTAGGCGGAAGACTTTCATGCTGTCGGACGCCGGGATCGTCTGCGGATTACTTTGATTGGAACTATTAGACCAATCGCCATCCAGCGACAGCGCCTCCTGCAGCGTGCCGGTCCCGGTCCACGACAACGTGATCTTGCCATCGGCAAATGTCGGCGGATTGAAGGTAGCCGGGGTCACTGCCGTTCGGGCGCGAAACGCCCGAATCGCCTGTGGGTCCACGGGATCATTGATCAACACTCGGGTGCCATCGGATTTGACCGAAAACCATTCCAGGTTGGCGTTACCGGTCTCTTGTCCCGCGAGCAATCGCATCGGATAAACACCAGCCGCCGGTACTGCAAAACCGGCGATGACATCAACTGCCCCGAAACCTTTTGGGCCGTCCCATTCGGCGATCCGCGGCTGCGTGTCCGTCTGAATGATCGAGTCGACCGTCTTCCCGTCTAGCAGCAGCGACTTCAGCACCGAGCCTCCATAATTTTCCGCGATCACCAGTACCGGTATCCGAACGTTGGGGTTTATGTCGCCGATGCGGAACGGGAAACCGGCGTCGCCCGGTGTGATCAGCAGGACGGCAACCGCACCCGCGAGCTGCGCTTGCTCGGCCTTATCCGCCGAATTGCAGGCGCCGCCGGTGTCGCGGTCCAACAAAACGATTTTGCCGGCGAGCGCGGGATTCCCGCCGAGCGAACAGGCGTCATCTGGGATTCCGCTGGGAGTTCCGTAAACGATTTGCCCTTCGATTGGCGTCGCCGGCAAAGCACCGCCGAATTGGAGTTGGGTAATGTTCGTGGCGATGGGGACAGTCGGGATGACGAAGTTGGTTGGCGCCACGATCCGCAACGTCTGAACACTCTGAAGGCCTGCGGTCAGGCGGAAGGCGTCTTCATTATTGACGCCCAATTGGTAGAAGCCGGCCGTTGGAAAACGGAGGTAGGTGCTGATCTCCTCCACGAAGTTATCCTCAGTTCCAAAGGTTCCCGGAATTCCCGGGAAGCCGGTGTCGTCCGGAAAATTGGCCGCGACGCCGGACGAATTGATCCAGTTGACGACTCCTGGGACGGCAAACCGATTCGTTTCGGTCGCTCCGGAAAGCTCCGCGATATTAGGTCCGACCAGTCCAGCTAGTACCGATTCCAGAAAGGCGATGCTGCCGGGGAGATTGACTTGGACCGGCGTCACTTCGCCCGGAGTCACCGGTTCCACTTGGTAAACTGCCACGTTGAAACCTGGCTTGGAGGTGTCTTCCGACCCTAGCGGTGTTCCGGCTGACGCGGGCAGCGTCGGAAAGTCCACAACTTTGAAGGAGAATGAATTGGTTTGTTTGATGCTGGGTGAACTGTTGTCACCAAAGATGATTTGGTAAGTGTGCGCGGACAATGGCGGCAGTATCCCGGCGCTATAACTCACCACCGTTTCATTGTTCACCACCGGGCTGATTGAAGGGGTCACCGACACCTCGTCCAAAAACAACTTGATCGTGGCCGGGTCGACCGACGTCGAGCGGTTTTGCAGGGTGACCGTGATATTGACGAACGGGCCCACCCCGACCGCGTTGTTGGCGGGAATAGCGGAGATCAACGCGGGTATCGTTAGCGCGGTGTCGACCACATCGAGGGACACGACATCTACATAACCGTCCGGGGCGCCGCCGACGGAGGTAGATTGGATCGTCACGCGCGCTTTACGAGCACCCGACGGAATAGTTCCGGTCCGTACATCCTGAGCCCATTCCTTAGCGTTGCCGTACTTCGAATTTGCGCCGGTCGGAATGTTGACGATGAAATCCGAGCCACCCAAGGCCACCGGATCACTCACCGGTTCATCGGCGTCGCCGAGAAACTGGAGGGTCAGGTCACTGTAGTCTCCTTGCGTCAGATAGCTGCTGAACCAGGCCGACATGTTGTACTGACCCTGACCCGCGTCGATCTTGGACGGAGTTAAAGTCGTCCCGGCGGTGAGGCTGACCGTCTGATGTGACTCGGTGCTGCTTTGGGTGATCCCATAGGTGCCGGAGGGATATGGGCGAAGGTAACCTACCCCGGAACCGACTGGCCCTGGAAGAGTGTATTGGGTGGAGTACAGGTAAGTGCTAAAGGTGCTCCATCCCTGGCCGACTTCTGGATCAGGAAGGCCGCCGACCTTGACCACAGGATTGCTGCTGGGGGAAGTGTTCTCGAAGCTTCCGTCTTGAATGAGCTCGGTAGCACGGGTGGTTCCGACGAAGGCCAGGCCGCCCGTTAGGACCGCTAGCCCCATTTTTCGAGGTGAATGATTCGTTTTCACGGCATTTGAAAAGTGTCGTTAAATCTTCGGACCCAAAGGCAATTCGCAAGGCCGATTAAGCCACCGCTAGACAGCGCGACAAGTTTAACCTGGCTGGCTTCGGTGACTTCTCCGTGGCAACGGTTCGAGAGTGGTAGGAAGCAGATTTCGAGCGGTCCTGAGCTATGGTGGGCGTTGCGGCGACAACCGATCTACAGGCAGGATCGCAAGCAAAGGCGGGAAGGGGCACCACTACCTCCTCCGAGCGGGGTCCTTGGAATCACATTTGCCTCTGAGCTGGCCTCCCCGTCGCCCCAGAATGGCGCCACTAATGTTCCAATAGCGCAGTGGCTCCGCTGGGATGGCGGTGTCAACACCCTGGCTAACCGCGGCTTCGAGAACGGTCTGACTGGCTGGATCGTCAAACCGCCCGCGCTGGGCGCGGGTCGCATCGCAGCCGGCACCACGTTTCAGCCGGCACAGCCCGGCGTGAAGGCAGTGCGCCCGGTCGAAGGTGCCCAGATGGCCATCCTCAACTTCAATGAACCTGGGTCGGGGTCTCTGCAGCTCGAATTCACAGTGCCGGCCGTCGGCCGGCCAGTCCGATTGGTCTTCAGTGAGTGGCTGAGCCTGGGGTCGTTCGCGTTTTCACCGTCCTCCCAGTTCGACGCTCCGATAGTTGTCCTGTCCCTACCCGCCCGCCTCGACCCCCGTCTCGATTCCGACCCCCGTCTCCACGTTCTCATGGGATAGTGAGGATCACTGCTGAGCCGAAGCGGAACTAGAGGCCTTCAACTTTACCTGCTCTTCGATGAAAGTGAGCGCCGAATCCGCGCCATTCCGCTTATCCGAGTCGGGATGTCGCAGATAGGCTTTGATTGCCGGAATGGCCGGAGCGGCATCGGCGCCGTAAGCCCGTAATACCGACATCGCGGGCACCGAGTAATTCCAGGACATTCGGTCACCACTCAAATACTCAACCATCGCGGGGATCACCAGATCGGGACGGCCACGAATTGATCGTAAAGCATCCATCGCCGACAAAATGGGTATTCCCTGATTGCGCTCTTCTAATAGAGGCAGCAGCGCGGGAATCGCCGATTCAGCCCGTTCACCGATGTGTCCGAGGCAACGTGCCGCCGTAGCCCGAACTCCCGGATCTTCATCCTTGAGGGCCGCTACGAGCTCTGGGACGGCTGGTTCCCCAACCTGGCCCAGGATGGCGAATCCCCAATCAGCCCGATTGCGCGCCAGCTCGCTTTTAGGTTGGCTGGCCTGAATCAGATTCCGTTGGTAGAGCCAAAGTAAGAGTCGTTTCTGGATGCCCGAGTCCCGCGTGCGGACCCGGGCCAACAGCGTAGGGATAGCATTGGTACCGATCTCCAAGACCGCCTCACGAGCCTCGGTCGCGGAGGCATCTTGCGGACTGCCGCGGATCGTTCGGGTGTGATAATACTGCTCTATCCAAGTGCCGAGTGCTTTCCCACGTAATGATGGCTCGCGCGGGTACCAAGAAACAAAGGCAAGACTACTCAAAAGTATTCCCATTACCACGGCCGCAATGATTCGGGGCGAAAACTTCATACGACTCGGCGTTTGCCCGCTAAACATACAAAATCTGCCTTTCAAGATGCGCTCTTTAGCGACGCAATGCGCACAACAATCTCGATAGGGACCGAATCATGCCAGTTCCTACTGAAGGAAAGCGATTGGCAAAGAATTCGTTCGCCCCGTACTCGTGTCATTGCGAATACCAACTGTCTGCTGGTGACTTCACCATGACGACCCCCGTGCCGCAACAAACTCGCGCTCGACCGGTAAAAATTCGGCCGCGGTTTCCTGCCATTGGCCTTGAGAATCCAGATGGTGAAGTCCCGTGGCTACTTGCGTGAAGTGACTGGTGACGCTTATCCGTTCGCCGGCTTCATCCGTCGCGGCCTGAACCCATTCCACGACGCGATGATCAGCGCCGCGCTCGAGAATCATGGGCGCTGCCTTCGTAGGCACATCGGGAGCGGACTCCGCCGGCTGGGCATTCTGGGCATGAAGTGGAAATAATCCGAGCAGCCCGCTAGCCACCGCAGTCAGTCCGAGGTGTCGGGAAAGGCCGACGAAGGCGTTAAAGGCAGGTAGTCGCGAGGTGAGATGGCAGGGTTGAGAGCGCATGTGAGTTGAAGGGTGGGGAACACGGCATTGAGGCCAGTCAAGCTTGAGAGAGTGTCTATTCGAATTCTGAGCCGCTGACCAATTCACGGGCGGGGAGTGATCCCGGCATCGTCGGTCTGGGAAACCGGGGGCGTTGAAATTACACTCACCAAGTGACCGAAGACGGACGCCCCAATCCGGATGCCCTGCTCGCGGCGCTCCAGCGTGGCGAGGTGGGCCGTCAGCGTGGTCGCCTCAAGGTTTTCCTCGGGATGTCGCCCGGGGTCGGGAAAACTTACGCGATGCTGGAAGCGGCTCGACGCGAGCGAGCCACCGGGCGTGACGTGGTGATCGGTTATGTCGAGACCCACGGACGGACGGAAACGGAGGCGTTGATCGAGGGATTGCCTTCGGTGCCCCGACGGTCGGTTGAACACCGCGGTGTCCTGCTGAGTGAGCTGGATCTCGATGAAGTACTGGCTCGGCGGCCGCAGTTGGTCTTGGTCGATGAACTCGCGCACACGAACGCGCCGGGGTCGCGGCATCCCAAGCGCTACCAGGACGTCGAAGAAATTCTAGCCGCGGGCCTGGATGTGTTCACGACCCTCAACGTCCAGCACGTCGAGAGCCGCGCCGAAATCGTCCGGGAAATCACCGGCGCCGCGGTGCATGAAACCGTGCCGGACTCGGTCCTCGATGGCGCCGAGATTGAATTGGTGGACCTCCCGCCCGGCGAACTACTTCAGCGTCTCGGCGAAGGGAAGGTATATCTGCCCGAGCGTGCCACCGCGGCGGCGAAGAGTTTTTTCCGCGAGGGAAATCTGACTGCCTTGCGCGAACTCGCGCTGCGACTCGCGGCGGAACATGTCGGCGAAGACACGCGCCATTTTCGAATCACCCACGCCATTGCCAGCGTCTGGAAGACGAGCCAGCGCCTGCTCGTGGCGTTGAGTCCGAGTCCGCTCTCCGCTCCGATGGCGCGCTGGACCCGACGGCTGGCCGACAACCTGCAGGCTCCGTGGTTGGCAGTGTATGTGGATACGGGACGAGCGTTGTCCGAGCAGGATCAAGCGCGGCTACAGAAGAATCTCGATCTCGCCCGCGAACTGGGAGCGGAGGTGATCACGACGAGTGACCAAGACGTGGTCGCGGCCGTCTTGCGGGTGGCCCGCCAGCACAACGTCACGCAAATCGTGGTGGGCAAGCCCACCGGTATTCGGGTGCTGGATCTGTTCCGGGGCGGTTCGGTATTGGGCCGGCTGATTCGGGAAAGTGGGAACATTGACGTTCATTGCGTCCATGCCACGCCCGGTGAGACTGAGGTTGGCGCTGATGCGCCCCGTTGGGCCCCCAGTTCCACGCTGGGCCAGTATCTCGGAGCACTTGCGGTCGTAGCCGCGATCACGTTGCTGAACCTCCTGCTGCGCCCCTGGACCGGTTCCTACACGCTGCCACTCCTTTACCTCTTGTCGGTCGTGTTGTTGGCGCTCTTCGTCGGGCGCGGGCCTGTCATCGTCGCCGCCGCCGTCAGCGCATTGCTGTGGGATTTCATTTTCCTCGAACCGATCGGCACATTCTACATCACGAGCCTGCCCGACGCGATGATGTTTGGGACGTTCTTCGTCGTGGCGCTGGCGATGGGGCAGCTCACCGCAAGACTCCGCGCGCAGCAGGCGACGGAACGTCAACGTGAGGAACGGGCCACGTCCTTGTACCTACTGACGCGCGAACTCGTCGAACGTAAGGATTTGCCGGAACTCCTGGGCGTCGTGGTCCGACAGCTCAGCGAAGTCTTCGCGGCCGACGTGGCGGTGTTGCTGCCGGACCCCGGCGCCCGCGAGCCGTTGGTGGCGTATCCGTTCGGAACGCTGACGGTTTCGGACAAAGAGTTCAGCGTGGCGGCGTGGGTGTACCATAACGGGCGACCCGCTGGGTTAGGCACCGACACGTTGCCTTCGGCGGGCGCACTCTACTTGCCGCTCGCCACCTCCAGCGGATGCATCGGCGTGGTGGGCTTGCGTTTCCGGAATGGACGCCTGCTGCCGTTGGTGCAGCGAAACTTGCTGGACAATTTCATCCAACAAATCGGCGTGGTCCTCGATCGGCAGCGGCTGCGTGATGCTGAGGTGGGGGCGAAACTGCTCGCCGAATCGGAGCGTCTTGGTAAGACGTTGCTCAATTCGATCTCGCACGAATTGCGCACTCCGCTGGCGGCGATCACCGGCGCCGCCAGTGGACTCGCCGGCACGGGCTCCTTGGCGCCAGCTCAAGAGGCCTTGCTCCAGGACATCCAGGAGGCGGCCGATCGCTTGAATCGCCTCGTGCGAAATCTGCTCGACGCGGCCCGACTGGAATCGGGTCATCTCAAACCCCGGCTCGATTGGTGCGACCCGGGTGACCTTTGCCAAGTGGTCGCGCAGAATGTCGCATCGCATTTCAAAGATCGTCCGTTGGTCATCCAAGCGCCCGCAGGATTGCCGCTCTTTCTCGGCGACTACGTTCTGTTAGAGCAGGCCTTGGCCAATCTTTTGGTGAACGCCGCCACGTACACCCCGGCAGGAAGTTCAGTAGAACTATCCGTGCGGGTCGTTGGGCAGGAGCTGCTCTTCCAAGTCACTGACCACGGACCGGGCATCGCCGAAGTGGACCTGCCTTACCTCTTTGATCGATTTTACCGTTCGGCGAATGCCAAACCGGGAGGCGCGGGTCTGGGCCTCGCCATCGTGAAAGGCTTCGTGGAAGCCAATGGTGGCAAGATCGAAGTCGCCAATCGTCCGCAAGGAGGCGCGGATTTCACGATTCGACTCCCGCTTCCCGCGGCACCAAACCTTCCGGCCGAATCACTATGAGCGCTACGACTTCCATCGCCCATCCGCGGGTGCTCGTAATCGACGACGAACCACCCATTCGCCGTCTGCTGACGTTGGTCCTCGAAGCGAACGGGTATCGAGTCACGGCGGCGGAAAACGGGAAGGAGGGCCTGGTATTGGCCGCTCAGTTGTCACCCGCGTTAATCTTCCTCGACCTGGGCTTGCCCGACTTGCCCGGTGCCGACGTCCTTCGTCGTTTGCGCGAATGGTCCACCGTTCCGGTGATCATTGTGACGGCGCAAGATACCGAATCGGAGAAAGTGGCCCTTCTGGATGCGGGTGCCGACGACTACATTACCAAACCGTTCAACACTGCCGAGCTGCTCGCGCGGGTCAGGGTGGCGTTGCGTCGCGCGAGTCACGACACGGCGCCGCCCGTGTTTCAGGCTGGCCGATTGGTAGTGGATTTGGCGATGAGGCGAGTCGAGGTGCAGGGCCGGGAAGTAACACTGACCGCTACGGAGTATGCCTTGCTGAAACTGTTTGTTCGACACGCCGGCCGGGTGCTGACACATCGGCAAATCCTGCGGGAAGTGTGGGGACCCACGGCGGAAAGCCAGACACACTACTTGAGAGTCTACGTCGCTCGACTGCGTGAGAAGCTCGAGGCCGGTTCCGGCTTGCCTCAACTGTTCCGCACCGAACCTGGAGTCGGCTATCGCTTGTTGGAAGGTCCGACGACGGACCGCTAACCGGCGACCAGCCACAACCCGCAAATCGGATTGGGGAGCACGCTCGGTAATGGGTGTCCCCATTGCTCAGTCGTGACTGCGCGGTCAACGATCCAAAGGATGCCAGCGCACAGGGCGAAGCCCGGGCTCACCGAAATCAATGATTTCAACGACGAGCTTGGCTGGGGCGAGGTCAGCTAGCATGTCATTCAGTATCTCACGGTCATTTTGAAGCTTGGCATCCCTTAACATCGTAATCCTGTCTTGTAATAGATCTCGTTCAATCTGAACCCCGGGATGCATCTTTTTTAGGTCTTCGGCGTGCCCGTCTGAGAATTTGACCAAGTCTGCAGTGGCTTCCTCCAGCATTGATCGCAACCTGTCGCCTTTCATGACTGTTTGTTCGAGCTGCCGATTTTGCGGAGTTCGAAGGTCACGAAATGTGGTGACAATTGAATTCGCCAATTTGGCCGCGGTTTCGTTGTCTTCATCGGCGACCGTTAGTTCGACAATGGCCGTGTTCCGGTATTGGCGAATCTGGAGGCGACTTTGGAGCCGCCGTACGGTTTCGGAGTTAACCCGAGTTCCGTCATTTCGTTGGACCGCAATATCAGCCAACACGGGTCTGAGAATGCTGGACGAACGGAGGAGCTCAAATTGGTTCGCCAGATAATAAGGATCATATCCAGGAGATCCGGGCACCGACGGTTGCTCAATTTTGAAACGCACCGTGGATTGGTAGAGCCTTGGGGCGCGCAAAATTGGGACGAGCCAAACTGCGAAGGCCACGAGCAGCATACCGAAAATAATCCATTTCCAAGGCCAGCCGGATACGGGGGATTCATTCGGGTTTGCCGAGACGAGCCGGCGAATGCGGTCGGCAACCGAGGCTCCATCCGCGGCCAGCGCAGATCCGGGACTTGTGGCCGTCTGCTCGACCATCGTCAGCAGTGCGTTGGCGAGACTGCGCCCTTCACCCATCGTTAGCGCGACTATGTCATCGCAACGATGTTCTCGCTCACGACGGATTTGTTCCGAAACCCACCACACAGCGGGATGATAAAAGAGCAGCGTTTCGGCGATGCGTTGCAGCCAATTGATCAGGTGATCGTGAGCCCGAATGTGGGCGAGTTCGTGGAGGAAAATGGCTTCCACCTGAGCCGGCGGAATTCCCGTCAGCATCCCGACCGGCAGCAAAATGACGGGACGCAGCCAACCCACGACGATCGGAGCCGACACGCGCCACGATTCGAACAGCCGTACGCGTCGTCGGATCCCCAATTGTTTGCGTCGTTGTTCGAACCGTTGCTGCCATTCAGGTGAAACCAGGTGGGCCGCTCGTGAGCTAAGCCTCTGGGTTTGCCACCATCCGCCCAGGAGGCGCAGGGCGAAACCGAAGACGCCGATCCCCCAGATCCACGCCGCTCCGGCGAGCCATTGAGAACTGACCGGGTCCGACAACGTGAGGAGCGAACTTGGGCTTAGACTGTGCGGCGCTTCGGCTAAAGGCTCAATCAGTCGAGCGGGGCCATTCACGAACCCTCCGTCTCGAGTCAGCCAAGCGAGTGTAAGGGCTGGGACTAACAGTAAAAGCAAAAGGGCCATGCAGGCCCAGCGATGTCGCTCGCCGGCCGAACGATTTCGTCCGAAACGCAAGACGACAGCCAGGCCGGCGGCGATGAGAGAACCTTGCCAGAGGAAATGGGCGAGGACGATTCCGAGCGTGGCGGCGAACGGTTCCGCGAGGAGTGACGAGATCAGATTCATGGGGCGTGGGATTCGAGGGATTTGAGAAGTTGGCGTAGCTCGGCGATTTCGGTGCGGGAGGGTTTCTTTCCGGCCAAGGCTTGTAGCACGAGTTTTTGAGTGGAGCCCCCAAACGCGCGAGTCATCAAATCATCCACCAGTTGCCGTTGAGTTACGTGTTCGGGTTGGGCGGCGGCAAACACGTGCGTGCGTTCCGAATCGTTGCGGATCACCAGCCCTTTTTCCGTCATGATTTGCAGCAGTTTGAGGACGGTGGTGTAGCCAGTGCCGGGCTCGAGTTGATCCACTACCTGCCGAACAGTGCAGGGCCCAAACTGCCAGATCACGCGCAGAATCATCAGCTCGGATTCGGTGGGCCGAGGAAGCGCGCGAGACATGCAAGCTACAAAATACGAATCAATTCGTACTGTCAACGAATCTCTTCGTAGATGAAGTTACCAAATCATCGGTTGCCCAGCGCTTCGGCTAGCGGCTGGTGGACGGCGGGCAGGCGATCGGGATTGAGCCAAGCGCGCTTCACCTGGAAGACGTCGACGTTCCCAGAGTGGATGACACTCTCGCCTTTGCCAAACTCAACAAGACTCAACAAGACATTCCCGTCCCGCCTTTTCCACCCGCGCCGCCGCCCCACTCCCGCGGTGGACGAGGAAAGGCTCCGTCCACAAGAGCGCCTTGCACCTGTTGTCCCTGGCCCAACAAAAAACGGCTAGTTCCTGCCAAATGGCGCAGAGCCTCAGGCGAGGACCAAAGGACAAGCTTTTTGCGAAACGAAGCGTTCCTCGGCCGGCGATCTCGCCCGGAGATAAGCTCGCGGTGGAGGCGTGTCCGGGGTGCCGGCTGGGACCACGACGCCGAGAACATGAAAAATGAAATTCGAGAGCAAGAGACACCGCATCCGCGCGGCGTTCACCTCGCCGGGCAACACATGCTTGATCGCCCTCAACTAAGCAGCAGCCGCCTTGATCGCAGGGAAGAGGTCGTTGAGCCAAGGGAAGATCGATCACGTGGTTCGAAAAGGGGTCACGACAACTTGCGTGAAGGGCTGGCGTTGCCTCCGCGCCGTTGGTGACCTCCATCGCAAGATATGGACGAGCCGGAGCCGCTTGAAGACATCGCGCAGCCATGAGCCTGGAGACCGTCATCAGATTCACCATTGCTTGCACCGGCTTCCGCCCGGCACGGGAGTGGGAGCGGGTCAGACGGTGCTGTAAGGCGCACGCGTATCTCCTCATCGCCTTATCGACGCTGGGCGTGTCGAGCCGGGTGCCGGACGTCGCGGCAGCCACCCCTCCATCCGGCGGCCTGCATCGGACGCACCTCATCGACAACTGGGAAACGCGCGAGGGTTTGCCCGAGAATTCCGCGACCGCCTATGCGTGGCGACATTT
>DLVS01000262.1:1863-9044 GCA_003445095.1 Verrucomicrobiales bacterium | reverse complement strand
ACGACCCGTACGTCCTGCTGGCCCTGACCTGCCAGCTACCCCTGGGTCTGTCCGGCACGAACCTTTTCGCCGAATTGGAAGATTACTTTGCTCTTCCCAGCCCGAAGAGCGCGCAACCTCCTTGGGCTGACTCAAATCCCCTGTCCGCCGAGCAAAGCTTGGCCCGCCATACGTGGAAGGTCTGGTCGAAAATGGAGCGAGAGGTGGAGAAAGCGCCGGCTATGAAAGCTCAGCGGGCGAAGATGATGCGGGCGTTTCGTCGCAGTGACACCAACCAGTTGCAGTCGGCGATTTCCGCGTTGGAGGCCAAACGAGCGGAACTTCTCGCCATCAGCGAATCGCAGCTCACGGCCCCAGAAAATTCCTCTTTGGATGCCGCAATCGTTGAATTCAAACGGACCCACCGCGACGCATCGACAGACCCGGCCTTGTCTCGCCCCCTACTCTCGCGGCTGGCGGTGGTGCCCGACGAAGAGGCTGAGCATTCGCCGACAATCCGTGCCTTGGCCGCGTTGGGAGCGGCACGTAGGGATGATGATCGGCTGGTGTTGCCAGCCCTCGACTTCAGAGAACCTAGTGCTGGGTTGGCGGCGCTGGTGGACTGGCTATGCCTGCGCGGAGCCACCGATATCCGCTTCGAGATCCACTCGTTCTGAGTGGCCCAGTGGCGCGGGCCTCCTGCAATAAATCCTAAATTCGTAGGGCTCGCGCAGTGACGCGTCGAATTCCTCGGCCGCGTCACTGATAGTGGCCACGCTGTTGGCGGCGACCCTGCCGTGGTCAGTTTTCTAACATTAGGCTCGCGCCCGCCCGGTCAGATTTGCGATTCGAAGGCCCCTCGCACTATGTCGCTCCCACTCCATACTCTTCGCGCTGGCATTATCGGCACAGGCTTCATCGGTCCCGTTCACATCGAGGGACTCAAGCGACTCGGCGTGCAAGTGACCGCCATCTGCGGCTCGACCAAGAATGCCCAGGCGACCGCCGCGAAGTGGGGTATTCGTGAAGTCTACGGCGATTATGATTATCGAGCGCTGTGCAACTCGCCGGACGTGGATGTGGTTCACATCACCTCGCCCAACAAAGTTCATGTCGAACAGGCGCTCGCCGCTTTGAAAGCCGGGAAACATGTGGTGTGCGAGAAGCCCCTGGGCATGACCACGAAAGAAACGGCCAAGGTGGTGGCTGCGGTCCACAAGCCCGGCTGCCCCGTATTTGCGGTGAATTACATGTGCCGATTCTTTCCGGCCGTGCTGCAGATGCGAGCGTTGGTCGAGCGCGGAGAACTAGGCCAAATCATGCATGTCCAGGGGCACTTCTTTCAGGATTGGTTGCTCCACGACACCGACTACAACTGGCGCCTGCTCGCCAGCGAAGGAGGAAAACTCCGCGCCGTGGGTGACATCGGCACCCATTGGATCGATGCCGTTTCCTTTGTCCTCGGGGCGCGGGCCGAATCGGTGTTTGCCCATTTAGAGACCTTTCACAAAACCCGCTTTCGTCCTAAGGGTGAGGTCCAGACGTTTGCCGTGGTGGACCCAAAGAAGATGGTGCCCTACGCGGTGGACACGGAGGATTTCGGGAGTGTGCTGTTACGGTTTGGGAAGTCGCCGCACGGATTTGTTAACGGGGTTCATGCGAATGCCTCGATTTCGCAAGTGGCCGCCGGATGGAAGTGCGACTTGTACTTGGGAATCTATGGCACCCAAGGCAGCGTGCAGTGGAACTTCCAAGATCCGAACGAGATTCGTGTAGGTCGTCGAGATGCTCCCAACCAAATCCTCCAACGAGGAACGGCGGGCTTTTCAACGGACGTGGCCAATTTCACGGACAATCCCGGCGGACATCCCGAGGGATTTCCCGACAGTCACAAAATGAATTATCGGGCCGTGTACGAACACATTGCCAGCGGCCGGAAAACTCCAGTGCTCTTTGCGACAGCGGCGGATGGTCATTACGAGGTTCAACTGTGCGAGGCGATCCTCAAGAGCAGCCAGGCAGGACGGTGGGTCACGGTGTCGAAATGAACGCGGCTGCGGGAATTGGTGCCTCGCGTCGGTTGCGTCCGGGTCACTTTCGCCGTCGCCACTTCGAAATTCGTCCCGCTCATTTCATCTTTGGTGGCACGTACCACCAAAGGCGGTACCGAACGATTGAAGGTTGTGGTTAGCCGATAGCGGCCGGTTAGCGGGCTTGCCCGAACCGAATCAGGTGTGCGCCCAACAGTCGGTTTGTTATTCTGTCCGTCGTGCCGCTTTACGAATATGAACTTTGTGAGGGAAGCTGCGCCGCGTGTGGTGGTCGGTTCACCTTGCGTCGGCCTTTGCGCGCCCCGGAGCTTACGGCCTGCCCCGCCTGCAAGCGGCCCATTCGCAAAGTAATCACGGGATTCAACACCCCCTCGATCACCAAGCCCGTATCGGTGTCGGATGCCAAAAAGGCCGGATTCACCGTCCTAAAACGAGTAAACAAGGGAGAATACGAACGGCAGTGACTGCTCGAGCCACGCCCCAATGCCGCGGCTTTTGGGTGTGCGAAGCCGGCCTGCCGCCACAGCCGGAGTAGCCGATTGGGAGCGACGCGTCGGTAACCGACGGCCGGTGACGGCGATCAAAGACTTAAATGCGCGAGACTAACTGATCATGCGTCGGTCTAAAGCAGTGGCCAATAATCCAAAAGCTCGCCTGACTTCGATATGCCCCTTCCCAAACCGCCCGCCGCGTTCCATCTTGGCGTCACCATGAACCCGATTGCGATTGTGGAGTCCACGGTCACCCGGACGGCGTCGCGCCTCCGGTGGCTCCGAGGTTGGGTGGGCTTCTGGAAAGGGGCGCTCGCGGGCGCCGCTCTCTATTTGTTTGCGCTGGCTCTGTTCAAGGTTGCGCCGATCTCCCCGGACTGGGTGCGGTGGGCCGGTTGGATCGGACTCGCATTGCCGATTGCTGGATGTCTCTGGGGACTTCGGCGACGCGCCACGTCGGCGGAGGCCGCTCGTTGGCTGGATGAGCGACAGGGACTGCAGCAACGGCTGTCGACTGCCTTGGAATTCAGCCCTCGCTCCGAAACCGATCCGTGGCGGGATCTGGTCGTAGCGGATGCCTCGGCCGCGGCTGCTAACGTGGATGCGAGCAAGCTCCTTCCCTGGGGTTTGCCGCGAATCGCTCGGGCCGTGGCGCTCCTCTTGGCGTTGACGGTGACGTTGGGGTTTCTCCCCGCCTATCGAACCAAGGCTCAGGTGCAACAGTCGAAGGACGCGGCGGTCATCAAGGAAGTCGGTCGCGAACTCGCTGCCTTATCAAAGCGTTCCATGGAACAGCGACCGGCCTTAGCGGAACCGGCCCGCAAGAACCTCGAAGACGTTCACGAGCTGGGCCAGCGTCTGGGCCAAGTGAAACTCACGCGGGACGACGCGTTGAAAGATTTGGCCAAGGCTACGGATCAGTTGCGTCAACAAGCCACCGACCTGGCGCGGAACCCGACTCTCCGCAAAATGGCTAAGGCGGCCCGCACACCGGGCGGCAGCGCGCCGCAAAACCAAAGTCAGTTGCAAAAGCAGATGGAGGCACTGCAGAAACAGTTAGGCGACAAAGCGCCCACGGACGAGGCCGCCAAAGAACTGAAAAAGGATTTGGACCAACTGAAAGACGCCGCGAAGGCGATGGCGGACAACGCGTCCGCCGATTCCCGAGCGGCTCAACAAGAGCAATTGCAGAACATGGCGAATGAGTTGGCGAAGAAGGCGGAGGCTTTGGGGCTGCCCATGCCCAGCCTCGACGAGGCCGTGGCCGCCTTGAAGGGTGCGCAGGTGGACCAGTTTCTCAAAGACCTCGAAATCGCCGAGAAGGACCTGGAGAAGATGGCCGACCTTTCGCGGCAAATGGCGCAACTCCAGCAACAGGCCGAAAAGCTCGGCAAAGATCTCGCCGAGCAACTGAAGAATGGTCAGGCGCAGGCAGCGATTGAGTCGCTTCGTCAGATGCAAGAGTTGGTGAAAAAAACAGAGCTGACGGACGCTCAAAAGCAACAGCTCGCGAAAGAAGTTCAGGAGGCGATCAAACCGGGTGAGCAGTATGGCGAGGTTGGAGAACATCTTCGGCAAGCTTTGGCTCGCTTACAATCTGGGAACCCGTCCGGCACGCAGCAGGCGCTAGCCGCGGCGCAGAGTGAGTTGGAAAAGCTCCTCAATGAAATGGGCGATCTGCAGGCGCTGATGGCTACGATGGAAGGTCTGAAAAAAGCACAAATGTGCGTCGGCAATTGCCAGGGTTGGGGCTCCAAGAGCGGAGGCGCGGGAGGGAAGAGTGGTAAACCCAAGGGCAACCGAGGTTTTGGGGATTGGGCAGACGACAGTTCCTGGGCGATGCCCGACGAAATCGCCGATGCCTGGGACAACTCCGGACTCGAGCGAAAGGATAAGGACGGCCGCGGGATTTCCGACCGTGACTCGAGCGTGCCTGACAATGTGGCTACGACGAAGCTTAAGGGCCAAATCCAACCCGGTGGCCCGATGCCGAGCATCACCCTCAAAGGATTGAGCATTAAAGGTGAGAGCAAAGTGGCCTACGCCGAGGCGGTGCAGTCGGCCCAGTCAGACGCGCAAGCGGCCTTGAGCCAGGAGCAGGTCCCCAAGGCCTATCGGAATTCCGTGCGCGACTACTTCGACGACTTGAAGAAGTAGGGCACTGGTTGCCGGTTCAATCCGGATTTGGATTGTCCGGGATCGTGCTCAACCACCTCAAGATGGTAGGGGCGAGTTTCACCTCGCCCCCATCTAGTTCCGATGAGGCAATGGAGTCACGAACAGGAAAACAAGGGCAACGCGGCGCATGCAGAATTTGTCCGCACGTGCCCAAAGGCTTCCCCTGTTCTCCGCCGTCATATCCACACCCGAAGGAAATGAATGGGGCCGCGGTGGAACACAGCCCTACCAACATGGGAGGATCCTCGCGCTCCAGACGCTTTCCTGAATCACCGCCGCATGCTTTCGACTCCGGTCAAGGAGTTACCACTACTCGGAAGAAGAACGGGATCCGCGGATCCAACAGCGGAAGCGTGACGATGAGGGGCGCCCCGGTGGCACGAACGGCAGCGTCAGCAGGAACCCACTCCTCTAGGTCGTTGCTAGTTTCAAATTGATACTGGCGACCGGCCACCGTCTCCCACTGAAAGCGCAGCCGGCCGTCGGATAAGATTGTCGGCGACTCGAGCCGCAATCGACTGGTGGCAAGGTTCGGGTCCGTTCCGGCCTGCCATTCCGCCGCGTCCGTGACTCCGTCGCGATCCGTGTCGCCGGCGCCTGTGAAGTTTGGATTCACCGAGCCAAAATACTGCGATTCCCACGCATCGCTGATGTTGTTCGCGTTGACGTCCGGGAATGTGTAGCGGCCGGTGAGGGTGACGCTCGCATTCGCGGTTAACGTATTTGTTTGGGCCACGGGAGTTACGTAATGCGGCACCGGCTGCCAGGTAACGATATATTCTCCCGGCGGAACGTTGGTCCTTAGCAGCAGTCCTTCTCCCACAACGGTGGTAGGTCCGGTGAGGGTGAACGCGGCTTGGGCCAGGTTATTGGAAATGGTCAGAGCCGACTCAGGTACGGTGTTGAGCTCGACTGCGATGTCGTCCAGCAACCAACCAAGCCGTGGTCCCGGCGTAAACGCAAACAGTTGATAGTTGAAACGCAGGCGGATCACGGAACCGACGTATTTTGTGAGATCGACTTCGACCTCTTCCCAGTCGCCAGACACTTCGTCAGTCACCGCGTAAAGATCTTTCCAGGTCGCTCCATTATCGGTCGAAAGGGCCACTTGGGCCGCCTCCAGGACGAAGTCGCCAAACGGGTCATCTTCGCCGCCGCCCGTTACGCTGAAATCATAGTACTGCCAGAATCGGAGCGTCGCTCGATTGCCGCCGACCAGGCTGATCGCCGGGCTGATGAGATCGCTGATCCCGAAATCTACATCTTCACCTTTTAAGTTGGTGGCCCAGACGTTTTCGCCGCTCAGTGCCGTGACGCCCGCAAGATTCTCCGGAATTCCCCATCGCCATCCCGTGCCTAACAGGTCGCCGCCGCCTTCGTCATCGTCGCCTGGGAAGGTAGCGCCGGTGCCTCCGTCGTCGTTGTACACGGCCCAACCAGGAAGTTCCTCCTCCAAATCGTCTTCCCAGGGAGCCGCCAGGGGAGTCAGCGTTTGAAGAGTAAAGAACTCACCGCCGTTGTTGTCCTTGGTCACGTTGCCCGCCGGATCACGGCTCACGACTTGGAAGTAATACTTCTTGTCGGGCAAGAGACCGCGCAACAACACCTCATGCTCCGTAGCCTGTTCCGCCGCGTACGCGGTGCGAGTGAGGAATGAATCGTTGCCACCTGATTCCCCAAATCGCACGAGTGCGTCCGAGGGTTTGTCGGTGATCCAGGTGACATACGCCTCGTTGTAGGCTGGTTCGCTGTTCACGTCAGAGATTTCCGGGGCCGCGGTGTCCACCGGCGCTTCCGCCGTCACCGGAGAACTCGAGGGGGGCGCATAAGTCGCCTGAATCACATCACCGTGCTCCGCGGGAAGGCGTCCCGGCTTGAGCACCGTATCCGGGCTCACCAGTGTCAATCGTCCGCGAAACACCCCGCGTTTCACCGTTTCGGCCAGCTCGATTGTCCGGGAAATGTCTCCATTGGCGACCGTCACGGTGACCTTACCCGAGCCAGCTCGATCGCTGTCGGTCACTTCCATCACGACGTTGCCGGGCACGGTGTACGCGGGTTGATCGAACGCCAGCGTGGCACCGCCCACGAGATCAGGTGCCAGGAAGCGGAGCGCGTTCGCAAGAAAGGTGGTTCGATTGTTCGGCTCAGGCGTGTCCATCGGCAGCGACTCCAATCCAATCGAAGCGAACACCACCCGACCATTGGCGCTGTCCTGACCCGTTTTCGGAAATCGGACGCCGACCGCGCGCCCGTCTTCTTGCAGCAATATGGGCGCAGTGTTGGTTGCCGCGTTTAGGAAGTCAGGACCGTCCGACCACACGATCCCGAGGAGATCAATGAACAGGCCGCTCGGGAACACGTCGTAGTTCAAATCCACCGTGAGGCCGCCACCCACGGGATCTCCGGGAACCGATGTTACCGTCAACGCCCCGCCGTCTTCCTGAAATCCCGCGACGTGCAGGACGTTGGTGATGAAGCT
>DLVS01000262.1:0-1677 GCA_003445095.1 Verrucomicrobiales bacterium | reverse complement strand
GTCCAGTTTTCGATCCCCGGATACGGTGTATCGCTAAGCACTCCGCCGTCGGCAAACAACGCCTCCGGAGAATACACCAACAAGGCGCTGGCGGGTCGCGGGGCGACGAAGCGGAAGAATCGCCCGCCATTATCGTTGGTGCTCGCATTGCCGGCCGCATCCGCCGAAACCACATAAAAGAAGTAAGTCTCTCCCATGATCAACGTCGGAAAAGGTACGCGATGTTGACTGCGCAACCCGGCATCGGAGACGAGGTTGGTAACGGCATTGGTGGTTCCAAACCAGACCAGCGAAGTCGTCGGTTCGCTGGTGAGCCAAGTCGCCGTGGCTCGGCCGAACTGAATGAGGGCGTTCACATCCGAAATGAGCGGCGGTTGAGCATCGACCCGAGCTGTCGCCTCCCGCTGGCCCGCCGGCGCCGCATCGACATACGTGACCGTGATCACGTCGCCATCGTTGACCGACAGACGTGAGTCGCCGGAAACGACGGGCCCGGAGATCAAATCGACGCTACCCAGAAACGTACCGCCCGCGCCAACTCGATTCAGAGTCAGTGTCAGGGGGCTGGTTTCGGTTGTGCTGCGAACCTGGACAGTGGCGGTTGTCTGAGCCGCCAAGCCCGAGTCCACCAAGCGTACGCCCGCCGTCGCCGGAGCTCGGTAGGCGTCACGATCCCACGATACCACGCCTTCTCCGGGAGCTGGCAATTGCCCTGAGATCACGACGGCAAAATCCTGTTCGGGCAGGTCGGTCGTGCGCTTGTGTACGTCTTGAACCACGTTGTGCCCAACCACTCGCACAATCCATTCGCCTGCGGTCGGAGTACTGAGGTGGACGGCCTCGACGTTGTTGATTCGGTCCCCTTCAGGTGTGCCCGCCACACTTTCGCCGTCGGCAATGGCGTTGCCGCGAAAAACGTCTCCACCGGGCGCCACTACTTCCAGGTCCAAATCATTAACCAACGCCGGTATCGCCGCCGGCAGTCCGGGCGCGTCGGTGTACACCAAGGTCACCTTGAGCTGCTCGCCCCCACCTACGATCAGTCGCTTCTCGAACACTTGTGCAGTGGCCAAACCGGCGCCCTGTTCAACCAATTCGAAACGGCGTTCGGAATCGATCAGGTTGACCAAGTTCAACCGCCCCCAGCCTTCATCCATGTTCGGGACTGGCCCGGTATCGCCCACCACGACGCCTTCCCCAGAATCGTCTGGTTCGCCGCCGAAAATGTCTCCGCCATCCGGGATGATCGCCGTGCTCATATCGTCAGCCGAATTGACCAACATGGCTTTCACGAGCGCGGGCGAAGGTGTCGCGCCACCGCGAGTCTGCCGATACCACTGAACCGCGACCGCCGCAGCCCCAGCAGCGTGTGGGCCAGCTTGAGACGTTCCGCCTTGGTATAAGTAATAGTCGCTGATCGGGCCCCAGGCGTTGTTGTCGTTGGCAAAGATCGACCGGAGCGAGGCGATCCAAGTTCCCGGAGCGACGAGGTCGGGTTTAATCCGGCCATCCTCCGCTGGCCCACGCGAAGAAAAGTCGGCCATGACCTCTTGGCCTTCACCATACAACGGGAACTCGAACCGATTGTTCTGCGTCGCGCCGGTCGCGATCACGTTCTTGCCGACGGCGGGACTACCCACACGTCTGACCTCCCTTCACACCGTGATCTCGTATGCC
>DLVS01000848.1 GCA_003445095.1 Verrucomicrobiales bacterium | reverse complement strand
GCGAGCACGAGTTGGTTTCCGCAGAGGCAAAAGAGATGGTCGGGTCGATGCGGAGGAACAGGTTCTGAGTCTCAGCAGTGCCGGTGCTGTAAACGGAGTTGCAGGGGCAGAGGCCGCCGTCGCGATTGACGGCGAGTGAGAGCGAAGCCAGTAGGAGCGCGTCATGATGCTGGAAATGCAGTTCGAGCTCGATCCAAAGGGCGCGCAAAGCTTCTTTTGTATTGAGAAAGTCAGGCCAGGCGTCTTTAGGAAAATGTTGGGTGAATCCCTTCTGCTTTAGAGCCTCTGCGATGTGGTGGACGGCCAGCGTGCGAACGCTGACGGGGGCGGCGGTGAAAAGATTCTGGTACGGACGCAGGTCGTCGTGGACAAAGGAAAGGCCGATGCTCTCCAGGACGGGCAGTGCGGCGCGTTCCGACTCCTGCTGGAGGTAGAAGACTTCGGAAGGCTTTTGCCACTGTTTTTGCTGAGTGTAGATGACTTCGGCAGCGGCAAGGGAGGGAGCCAGTTGAGTCCAGAACTGTCCGAAGATTTTCTCGTCGGGGCTCGCACCCGCATTAGCTGAGACATGCTGCAAGCGTGCGAGCAGTGCCCAGAGGCGCTGGTGCCCGAGCCATGACTTCAGCTTTTGCAGCGAGCCGGCCAGGAGAGTGGCGGCGGCGGCGAGGGCGGCGCGGTTCCAAGCGGACTGGTAATCGTGTTCCGTGATGATTCGTTTCCGGTCCTCGGACGGATAGAAATCGGCGTTGATGTGGAACGGAAGGCCGGTGCGCTGCTGGGTGGGGAGCGTGGCGCAGAGCAATCCGGAATCGAGAGCGGATTCAGGGATGGCAATGACTACCTCGGCGGAGCGCTTCTGCTCGATGCGATTGGGGTGGAGATGGCGAAGTTCGGTAGCTTTGGCGGAGAAATCGCCGCGCACCAAGTGCCAGACGCGGTCGTTGGCCGAATCGCCGTCGGCGAGGATAACGGTATCCTCGTGCGTGACGCGCTCAAGACGACGGCGGAGTTTTTCATCCTGCCGAATTTCGACTTTCGCGAGTTTCTTGAGAAAGAGCATGGCGGTGGGCAAGGACCGCTCCAGTTCCGCGAGGAGGTTCGCCGGTGAGTTGGCAGTGGTAGGCTCGGCACGGAGACTCGTCCGGAGCTTGGACGCGGGATCGGAGGCCCACGGCAGAATGAACCGGGTGGCGGGCAGTCCTGATGCCAGGCAAGCGGGGCAGCCGGGACATTGAGTGATGCGCTGACCAGCCTGCTGCGTCTCGTCGAGGATCCAATGGCGGCCGGAAATCAACTCCGGGCGATCGGTGATCTGGTACACGGAGATGAAGCCGATGCCGAAGGCGCCGGTGGTACCAGCTTCGTTGCGCTTGTCGGCCCCGGCGACCAGGCGGAAGCGGTGAAAGTCGCAACGATGGGAACCGTTGGCCGGGCGTTTCCTCCATTCACACTCCGGCGTTTCGGGATGGCCGCAGTCACTGAACCTGCCGTCGTTCTCCACGATCAAGGCGTCCTGAAAGATGTTGAAAGTGAAGGTGGTGACGCCGGGAACGTCGTCGGCATTTTGAAGGAGTTCGTGCGCGAGAGTGGCGAAGCCCTGAAGATTCCTGAGCTTGGCACCGAGATCTTCGAGGTAGTCGATCTCGCGGCCGAAGTGGATGGGGGCTGGTGTCGGGGCACTCATGAGATAGTTCCGTCGGCGACGCAAAGCGAGCGGATGTCGCACTCCTTGCAGATGGCCCGCTCCGGCGGCCTTGGGATGGTGAAGTCCTTGGAGCGGATCTTCTTCACTACGGCGTCAAAGTCGCGGGCGGCGGCGTCCACTAGTTCCTGACGGTAGGGGAATTGCATCAAGGCCTCGGCCTTTGTCGGCTCGGCGGTCCAGTAAAGGAACAGGCGCTCGGGACGCTTGCCGTATCGTTTTTCAAGGATGTGCGCATAGGTGCAGAGCTGGCGCTCATAGGTGTGGAGCAAGTCTGGTGAGTGCGTGGGCTTGGGAGAGGTCTTGAAGTCGAGGAGTTCCAGCCGGCCGTCACCGCCCATGAGCAAGTCCACTTTGCCAGTGAGGATGTAGTCCTCCTTTTCGACGGAGACATCCACCTCGGTTTCCACGACGCGTTGCATCTCGGCCTGGTTGAAGCGGAAGTAGTTCATGACCTGGCGAAGCGCGGAGGCGCGTGCCTCGGGGCCGATGGGACGCACGTCGGCAAGGCAAAGGAACTTGAAGGTCTTGTCGAAGAGTTGGGTGATGAGGGTCTCGTTCAATGTGTCGAACCTGCCGTCCAGGACGATGCGGTGGATTTCCTCGATGGTCTGGTGGACAAGGAGGCCGAAGAAGATCACGGCAGATCGGGAAGGCGTGAAGTCGTACTCGCGGAAGAATTGATACTGGCGCGGGCAGGTTTCGTAGAGTTTGAGGTCACCGGTAAAGCTGAAGGCGCGCTTCGGGGTGTAGCGGTTCTTGGCAGCAAAGCTCTGGGCGGCCAAAAGGTCCTGAGTGACGTAGGGCCATTGGGGCAGTCCCTGCCAGATGGGAGCAAAGTGATCCTTCGGCGTGCCGTCTGTGGTCAACACGAGGACTTTTTCCGGGCGTGAGAAGGCGACGTAGTGGAGACGCATCCGATCGAAGAGGGTGATTCGAGACTCCGGCTCGAAAGGCGGCCGGGCGTAAAAGGGCTGAATGTCGCGGTCCACCTGCTTGGCGGTGGAGAGCTGCTTGTCGAGGGAGCCGACCACCACGACGGGGAATTCAAGGCCCTTGGACTGATGGATGGTCATCACTTGGACATGGCCCCTGGGGAAAGGTGCGTCTGGGT
>DLVS01000733.1 GCA_003445095.1 Verrucomicrobiales bacterium | reverse complement strand
CGGCAAGCGGCCGCGGTTCCGACGCAGCTTTGGGAATCCGTCGTTTCTGGGGCGATGGGGGTGCATGTGTTCACCTGGAACGACCGGCACTTTTTCGCCGGCGACTATTTTCCGCGCGAGGAGGGCTTTGGAATTGTGCACTACAATCGCCGGCCGAAGGACCCCGTTTTCTTCAACGTGGCGCGGGTTTTTGAACGCATGGAGGAGTTGGATATTGCCAATCTGATTGCGGGAACCACGAACCCTCCGCCCGACATTCAAATCTTTTGGCCCTCAGCCTCGGACATCGGCTGGCCGCGAGCCAATCACGAGTTAATCCGAACCTGGAGTACGCTGAAGCGATTGGGCTACGAGCCGAACCTCATCTACAACCGAGAATTTGAAGCCGGCGTGTGGAGATCCGGTCGTGCCCTCCTGCTTTCCCGGGCCTTCCACATGGAACCCGCGCACCTCGACACGGTCGCTAACGCCGTCGTGGCAGCCGGCATTCACGTGCATGCCGCGGTGGACCTGCCTGGCGAGTTCGACGCTCATCACCGAACAAACCTCAATTGGAATGCGCACATGAGGAGTTTGTTCGGGCTTCAAGTGGACAACGCCACGCCCGCTTTTGACTCCTTTGCAATCACCACGCCCGACAGTGAATTCCGACGATTGGATTTCGTGGGCACCCGCGCTTACGGGCCCATTCCGGCCAATTACACCGACGCCATCGAGACGTGGAAATTCTGGAAGGGCATCAGCGTCGCCGCGGGGACGACGATCGTTAAGCACTCCGGAAACCAGCCAGCGCTGCACTTGAACAATCTTGGCTCCGCGAAAACCGCGGTCACACCGTTGGCCCTCGGGGACATCCGCACGGTAGGTGGCCAAGCCCAAGTGCACAGTTGGGATTTGCGGTACCAATGGTTGCAGGCCATCTACCGCAATCACTTTGGAATCGCGCCTACACTTGATCTCAGCGGACAAGGTGCCGCCTATATCTTCCCCGGCTACCGCGTCTGTCGCAATGGGAGCGTCCTCGTAGGCCTCTTCAACGGCAATACCGTCACGGCCAATGTAGTCCTTAAGGCTCCCTCGTTGCTGACCGGTCGGACGATCGAGAATCTTACTGACGGGGGCATTCTTGAGGTCAACTCGGACGGCCAGATCGCGCTCTCGTTAGCGGCGGACCAGTATGTGCTCTTATACGCGACCACCGGAGCCGCGCCGTCTTTGGTTAATCCCACTCCGGTGAAACTCTGGTTCGAGTCGGCGCCTTCGGCGGTTTGGCCGGACGGGCAGCTCTCGAGTGTCGTCGTAGGCTATGACATTCAAGGCCCCGCGGTTACCGCGGTTGCCAGCTTTGAGACCGCTGACCCGATTCCACGATCCTATGGAGTTTCGGAACCAAAGACCTTAAGCGGTCGCGGCCAGGCGATCTTCACCGTCCCAATTCCGGACCCTGACTTGAACAATGGGGACTATGTGAGTTCGAGCGCTGGAGGACAGTATGTCTGGCGAGTGCGGACGAGCAGTGGATCCACGCCAGTCAGCCTGGCGACTCCCGTGCGGCTCGCCTGGGGAGTACGCCCGGCCGCACTCCCGAATCCCGTGCAATCCGGCAAAACGTACGGCGTCACGGTGAACTGGGAGGAGCTCACCTCGTATCTGGAGCAAGATCTCCCGACCTCACTGGATCGTGCTTCGCTGTGGGACTCCCTCGCAGCTGAGCAACAACACTACGCCATCGTGCTCGAATTGCAGTCCAACGGCGCGACGGTGGCCCACGAGGAGTTCATCACCGATTCGGCGAGTGGTTCTCATGAGTTTCAGATTCGGGTCCCCCTCACTGCGAAAGGCCCCTTTTCCTGGACGGCCCGCGCGCAAACCGCTGACGAAGTGTCCAACGACATCACGGATGGTTTCGAAGCACGCAGCTTGGGCGCCGATACGGCTCTGCCACAAGGCTCGCCCCTGCGATTTGCTCCCTGGAGCACTTATAACTATCAGCAAAACCCGGCCGGCGGATCACTCTACTTCGACACCGGAACCCAGCTCGAAGGATTTAACAGCGCCCAATCGGCCTTCCTGATCTATACGAATCCGCCGAGTGTCGGACTGTTTTCCGGATTCGGGTTGGAGCGCCAATTCCCCGCGCCCTTCGCTATGCCTCCCACGTTGCCTCAATGGCACGCCTATACTTTTTCTTGTGACGTCCGGGAAATCAACGGGCAACGCATGAACGTCGGGCTGCAATTGAAGAGTCCCCCGGGCTCCTGTCAGCTCGGCGGACAAACGGTGCATGCAGTTCAGTTCTTGCAGCCCTACACTTCCACCAACGGTGATTGGCAGCATATCAGCGCGACGCTAGATCTGTTCAGACAACCCGACTTCTTGTGCCTCTTCGACATCAACAACGCGGTCACGTTGGTCCTCAACTTTGAGATGCTCGACACCGAGACCGTCTATCACGTGATGGTTGACAACATTCGCTGGGACGCGCCGGAACATACGGGCGTATTAGGACCGACGAACGCGGTCTATTTCAGCGCGAACGATTCGGCGGCGCCGCCTCTCGATGCCGACAAGGACGGGGTAGCAGACGCATTTGAAACCGCCACCGGAATTTATGTTAGCGACACTAATACCGGAACCCGGCCAGACCGAGCCGACTCGGACGGCGACGGACAAAGCGATGGGGATGAACTCGTCAGCGGCACCAATCCGAATCTCAAAGACGACTTCTTCCATATCGACTCGGTGAGACTGGGTGAGGCTGGAGAGCCGGTGTTGTCGTGGAAGGCGAAGGCTGGGCGCGCCTATTCGGTCGCATTCGCGGAAGAACTGACCGAGCCGGGGTCGGAATTCTTTCCGGTGCCGGGACTGACCGCGTTGTCCGCGTCGGCAGACGGTCCCATGGACGCAAAGGATCTCTCCCCGCCGCCGGCAACAACCCGTTTCTACCGAGTGATGGTTATTCGGCCTTAGAAGCAGAGCCTCGCGCACAACTCGGACAGAACGATGGGCGAGGGACAGGGCATTTATCGCTTTGTTAGTGTACCATGAAGATGCATCATACTTCGCTGACGGTCATCATCTCTCTCGTGTTTGGTGCGCGCTGTGTTTCCGGAGAATTCAAAAATCTAAGTTTTGACACTCCGGAATTCCCCTCCTGGTTTCCGAATCCGATTCCTGACGGCCCATTTGAGGGCACATTCGGCGAGTGGATTCGCCCCGGTTGGAGTTCTACGCCGCAATCGGCGGTGGGATACAATTACACCCAGCGCTTCGCTGGACAGGCGAGCATCCTCGACAGGGATTTCAGAGACACTCACTTCGGGGCCAACTCTCCCGTTCCGGTCGTGGGCAGCTTTGCTCTCGGGATTTGGCCCGCATCTGGACGGGGGTTCCAAGGCATGCTCCAGCCTTATGTGTTGACCCAGACCGGTGACCTTCCAAGTGATGCGCTTTCGCTCCGCTTTCTGTACCATGGGGATGACCTTCGGGTGTACGTGGCTGGGGAACAACTGCCTCTATTCGCTCAACCCGACGTTCCTTCTGGCAACCCGGACATTCCCTTCTACCATTACTTCGCCGTGGACGTCAGCCCCTATGCCGGAACGACCTCGGAATTGAAGTTCGAATTCCGCAGCTTTGGCTACGACGACTTCTCGATGGAACCGCGCCCGATTGGCTATCCCGACGCCAAGAGTCATGTACTCGACGACCTGTCCTTCAGCACGTCTCCCGTGCCGGAGCCTTTAACTTGGACGTTGGCTGGCCTCGGTGGGGTATTCTTGGCATGGATGCTCCGCGGGCGACACAGGTAGCGGGACGCGTCGCTGATTTTCCCCGGTTCCAATGTATCCTCGGCGATCCAACCCTTCGTTGGCACCGAAGTGCCGGAAATAAATGTCCCTCTATCGTGTGGGTCATCTGCTCAGATCCCGTGGTCAGTGTTTCGAAAATCGGGTGTTGCCCAAAGCCGGTATTGCCACCGATACCATAATGGGAAGGGTTCCTAACATCAGATTTGGGAGTGTTGGAAGTAGGAGCGGCAAACAAAAGAGCCAGGCCCAATGTTTGCCAGCCCCCCGCGAGCGACGAGCAGACAAAGCGTCGTGTAAAAGCCCACTGCCGCCAATGTGGAGGGGTTCGCCCGGCGAGCCTGGATGCTCCGGAGAGCAGCCAGGCTCTAGCCGGATTCGGGCTTAAGTCAGTATCTTCTTCACGACTTCGCCCGCGACGTCGGTGAGGCGGAAATTGCGGCCATTGTGGAAATAGGTCAGGCGCTCGTGATCAAAACCGAGCAGTTGGAGAATGGTGGCGTGAAGATCGTTCACACTCACTTTGTCCACCGCCGCCTTGTGGCCCAGCTCGTCCGTTGAGCCGTAATGAACGCCGCCCTGCACGCCGCCACCGGCCATCCAGTAGGTAAAAGCGTGTGGATTGTGATCGCGCCCAGGATTTTTGCCCTTCTGCGAAATGGGTAACCGTCCGAACTCGCCGCCCCAGATCACCAACGTTTCCTCGAGCAGACCGCGCTGCTCCAGGTCCGCCAGCAGGCCGGCGATGGGTTGATCGGTTTCCCGAGCGAAGCCGCGATGATTTCCCACAATGTCCTCATGTCCGTCCCAACTGCGCTGGTTCTCCATGCCGCCGGAATAGATCTGCACGAAGCGCACGCCGCGCTCGACCATCCGCCGGGCTATCAGGCATTGGGCGGAGAAGTGTCGGCAATGCGGTTGATCGAGCCCGTAGAGGCGCTTGAGGAACTCCGGTTCCCGCTCGATGTCGAACGCTTCGGGCGCAGCGGTCTGCATTCGATAAGCCAGCTCGAAGCTTTCAATGCGCGCGCTCAATTCGCCCTCGACCGAAGCCGCCGCCAGGTGATCGCGATTGAGCCGCGCGAGGAGGTCCAGTTGGGCGCGTTGGGCGGTCTCACCCATTCC
>DLVS01000511.1 GCA_003445095.1 Verrucomicrobiales bacterium | reverse complement strand
TCGACTCCGATGCGCGCTCGAACCAGATTTCTGCCTCTTTAGCATGACCGGCTTTGCGGGCGATAATCGCGGCGTGGAAGAATAGCCGGGGCTCTAGTGTTCCTTCCGCCAACGCTCGTTGCATGGCGTCCCAGGCTTCGGAATTTTTCCCGGCGGCGGCGAGGCCCCAGGCTACGGCGTCGTGGGTGAAGACATCGGCTCGTTGGTCGAGTTCCGCGGCGGCGAGGCGCACGGCGAGGTCGGGGAATTTTCCGGTGGTGGCCAAATACAAGGAGTAGGTGCGGGGATCGGTGGATGCTCCGGTACGGTCCAACGCTACCTCGATCGCTTCTGCCTCATCGACGCGGTCCGCGGCACGCAAAGCTTCCGCTAAAGTCCACTGATATTCCGGCAGAGGATTGATTCGTACCGCCTGCTGCAACGCGGCAATAGCCTCGGTGGATTGTTGGTCGCCTAACAGCAGGCGACCGCGGAGCAAAAGAGCCGGCGCGTAGTCGGCCTGGAACTGTAACGCAGCTTGGCAGGCTTGTTCAGCAGCCTCTCGATTTCCGGCTTGGAGTTGAAGCTGACCGAGTCGAGTCGTCACCCACGCCGCTGCCTCTGGGGATTGCGGGCTGGCGGCCCCGACAGCCATGTCAATCAGTTCCAAGGCACCGGCCAGATCGCCCTTGAGCCACCGCAAGTGGGCCCCGCGAGCGTACGCATGAAGATCTGGGCGCAGGTCCATCATCTGCTGGTATGCCTCGGCAGCCTCGTTGAGTCGGCCTTGCTCCATCAAAACGTCTCCGAGCAACCCAAAATCCGCGGCGAGGCCACGCTCTTTCGCCAGTTGGCGAGCTACCGGTTCCGCCTCTCGGAAGCGATGCTCCTGATGCAGAATATGGCCGCGCAAGAGCTGCCCCTCGGGGCTCCCGGGATTCCGCTGCTCCAAGGCATCGGCACAGTGCGAGGCGAGACGATAATAACCGGGATCAAAACTGGCGCGCGCTTTCGCGACGAAGGCCCAGCCCAATCGTTCGATCCAGGGCCCCGGGTCGCGCGCTTGCCGCACGCGATCTTGGAGCCGGCGGATCTCCCGATCAGCACTGGTGTCTCCCGCATGCGGTGCCAGAGCATACGCCAGGAGATCGTCGAGAGGAGTCGTGCTCGGCGTCGCCAGGGTTTGCGCGGGGGGCGTGGAAGCGTCTGAAGTGGCGCGCCGATCACATCCACCCAAAAGAACGAGGAGCCCCGCTAACCCGAAGTTGAGCAGAACCTGAAATCTCACGGCGACACTTTCATTGGGGTACCAAGGTGAGTGACAATCGAATTGTCGAACGAAAGAAGAGTGCGGGCCCCGCAGGTTGAAGCTTGAATGCCTGGCAGGTCCGGACCAGCTGGGGAAACAGGACTCATACGCTTCTCCTTGGATAACGAGTCGGATCTGCAAACAGATGCATTGGTCTGCAAGAAAATTTTTGACCAATTCCGGCACGTGCCGAACCCATTGAAGAATCCGATGGGCGAAAACGTCGGGCGAGCTCAGCATTGGACTCGCGCATGAAATTATCACTCAGTTTGGCGATGGGCTTGTTGAGCCTGGGGCAGGTTCTCGCGGAAAAGAATATCGTCTTGGTGGCCGGCAAAGTGAGCCACGGCCGCGGCGAACATGAGTTCAGAGCCGGAGCCTTGCTCCTGGCCGAGGCACTCAATCAGGTCCCCGGAATCCGCGCTTCGGTCGCCAGCAATGGCTGGCCCGCCGAGGTCAGTATTCTGAAATCAGCCGATGCCATTCTATTGTTCGCCGATGGAGGCGACGGGCATCCCGCGATCAAGCCGGAGCGACTGAAGTTATTGGACGACCTCGCGGCCAAAGGCGTGGGAATTGGCGCGGCCCATTACGGGGTCGAGGTCCCCAAAGGAGACCCGGGCCAAGCGATGCTGCGATGGACCGGCGGTTACTTTGAAACTTTTTGGAGCGTGAACCCGCACTGGACGGCCAAATTCACTTCGTTCCCAAACCATCCCATTGCCCGCGGCGTGAAGCCGTTTTCGATTAACGACGAGTGGTACTTTCACATGCGGTTTGTGCCCGACATGAAAGGGGTCACACCCATTCTGAGTGCAGTCGCTCCGGCCGAGACAATGAACCGTGAAAACGGACCTCATTCGGGAAATCCGGCAGTGCGCGAGTCCGTCAAGAAAGGTGAGCCGCAAGTGTTGATGTGGGCGTACGATCGTCCGGGTGGCGGGCGGGGATTCGGCTTTACCGGTGCCCACTTCCACAAGAACTGGGCCGACGACAACTTTCGCAAAGTTGTCCTCAACGCGCTGGTGTGGATTGCGAAGGGAGAAATCCCTTCCGAGGGAATTCAGTCCACGGTCACCGCGGAGCAACTAGCCAAGAATTTGGATCCGAAGTAAACGGACCAAAGTCTGGTCGTTGCCACGCTCTACTTCTGTTCCGCCGAGAGATTCTGCCGCAGGAAATCTTCCACAGCGGTGTAGAGTTCCACGATGTTGGCCTGATCGATGAATCCGTGACCTTCGTCTTTCTTAAAGATGGACCGATGGGGTTTTCCCAGTCGTTTCAACGCCGCGACGAATTTGTGTCCGTCCTCGGCGGCAATGCGGTCATCCTCGCCGCCCCAGGCGAATAACAAGGGCGCCTGAATCTTATCGACCTGCAATAGCGGCGAAGCCTCCTTCAGTTGGGCGTAATTGTCCCCTCG
>DLVS01000553.1 GCA_003445095.1 Verrucomicrobiales bacterium | reverse complement strand
CGGCAGCGTTTCCCAAGTGTGATACTCGTTCTCGCCAATGATGAAACAGACTTCCTTCTTTACATCGCCTTTGAATCGGAACGGTTCGCCACCGAGGAAATCCGCGCTGGTGATGCTGGGGCACCAATACTTCTCGATGTGTTCGACCACCAACTCGGTGCCGCGAAAATGGGAGACGTAGGGAGCCTGGCGATGGTTATACATCGAATCGGTGAGGTCGCGCACCAACACCACGTTTTGCCCTTGGCGAACCATTTGACGAATGGAGAACGGCCGCCCCAGGACACACATATTGATGTGAACTCCCATCACGATGACGTTGGTGATGCCGCGCTGCCGCATCAGATAAAACGCCTCGGCGGAATCGGTGATGGCGTCGCCGGGAAGGATTTCGAGCGCGGGGTGCTGGCGCGTCCACGCTTTGAAGCTCGGGCAGTCGGGACAACCATCGCAGCCGCCATCGGAATCATCGATGGGCAACGGCGCTTCCTTGTCCGGTTTCAGTGAGCACCAACTTTCTAGAGGGATCGTCGTCTCCACCTTGGGCGCGGACTGGGCGAGTTTCCGTCCCGGGTGATCCTTATAAAAATCCATCGTGTCGCTCGGGCAATGAATGATCAGGGCGCCCCGGGCACGCGCCACCTTCACCATTTCGTTCATGCGAGGGGCCATTTCACCCACCCTTTCCGTGGCATCGGGACAATGATGTTTGTCCCACATATCACAGATGACGACGGCCGTGCGGGCGAGGTCCCACGTCGTGTTAGTGGTGACGACCGTCCAATTCGTGCTTCCGGGCAGGGAGCTACGACTGCGCAGGTTGAGCTTGAGGGATTCGGCCTGCAGGCAAGAAAGGATCAGAACCGTGAACCCGAATGACAGCCAGCGTCTCATGGCCGAACGTTACTTAGCGTCGGCGCGCTCGTCGACTGTCTGCAAGGATCGTCTCGCCACGCGTGGCCGACTTGGGCTCTACGTGGGAGCAGTCTGGCTGAACCTGCTTGGAGTCATCGGCAAACGAAGAAGGTTAGCGACCCTGCTCCCTCTCTCGCGGAGTGATAACGCAGTGGGAGAGGGCCGGGGTGAGGGATCGTTCCCACCATCACCTTCACGGGAGCGCTGTCGGGCCACCTCTCGGACATTTCCTCGCGCCGGCCGAAAAACCGAGTGATCCGTGGTCTCTCAACCTCCGCCGTCAGGATCCTATTTCAGCGACTCGCCGGCTGGGGTTGCGCCTTTTCCCATTCAGCGCGGGGCACCGTCTTCTTCTCGTGCAAGTGCACGAATGTGCCTTTCTTGTTGCCCACCAAAATGTCGGGCAAACCGTTGCCATCGATGTCTCCCACGACGACTTGGGTGCCCACTCCAGAGTTGTCGTCGATCAGGTAAGGGATGAAATCCACACTCTTGTCTGGGTTGCGCACTGTCTTGAACCAGTAGAGAACCGCGGCGGTGTTGCGGTCTGGATCTCCCGTGCGGCCGTGCGACCAAAACCGCTTGCCGGTCACGATGTCCTTCACGCCGTCGCCGTCCATGTCCACCAGGTCAATCGCGTGCAACTCCGAAAACTTCACGCCGTATTTGTTCTCGCTCGGCTCTTTGTTCATCACGATGTGCTCGCGGAATTTGATCTCCCCTCCCTCTCGATATTGTTCGTACCAGGCGAGACCAAAACCGTGGGCCGCCAGCCCCGTGATGATGTCGTTGAGGCCGTCACCGTTGACGTCGTAGGCATGCATCTGCGACCCGCCCACACCCATCGGTTGTTTGTGGAGTTTCCATTCGGGATCCCCTGCCAAGGATGCCGGTTGTTCCCACCAGCCGTCTTTCTCCAGCAAATCCATTCGCCCATCGCCATTGACGTCGCCTACCCCCATGCCGTGCGTGAAATTGCCGTAATTGTTGTTCGGCGAAATGGGATGGAACGTCCACGGCTTCTCAGGCGCATTCCAATCCGGCGTGGCGTAGCCGTATTGCCCTTTGGTGATGCAGACCAACTCGGGCTTTCCGTCGCCGGTCAAGTCGGTGAACGTGGGTGACTCATTGTCGGTTTGGTCAAAAATCTTGTGTCGCGTCCACGGCTGCTCTTTGCCTTTGGGATTCTCATACCACGAGGTGTCCTGGCCCGGGAAGCCCACGACCAGAATGTCCTTCCATCCGTCCTTGTTGAAGTCGAGGACCCAAACAAAAAAGTTGTCGGAGTATTTGTTGGAGACGCCCAGCGTGCCTTCGAATCCGGGCACAGTCACGGTGGTGGTCGGTCCCAGCTTCAGTTCGAACGTCGCCTTCGCCGGATAGAACTCATGGCGCTTCTTAAAGTCCGGCCCTTCCCACCACCACGGACCCGAGACGAGGTCATTCTTTCCATCGTTGTTCAAGTCCCCGAAGTTCGCACCTTCGCACCAGAATTGATCGCTCAACTGAGTGCGTTTGAAGGTGTGAAGTTCTTCGGCCAAGGCCGGGATGAGGGCAAACGCGACGAGGCCAGCAAAGTAACCTTTCATGATGGCGAGATGATGCGGGGCGAGAGGAAGATTACCAGGGAAGTATTGCTCCGGCCACTGGGGAAAACGAGCGCTAACGCCTTAGGTCTGTCCTGCCGAGGCGCCCGCGACTTGCCCAGGGCGGTCTCTGCAGGCACCAATGGCGCGTGACGAACAAGACGCGGACGGATCGGGAATGGCGAATTCACGGAACGCCTTTTGGTTTATTCCGCTGGATAATTCTGGGCGGTGTCTTGGCGTGGACCGGATGTCAGAATTTCGCACCGCCGAATCAATCATGGACCGTGGCGCGCGTCGAAGGCCGAGTGGTGGATGAACGCACCCGCGAGCCGCTGGGCGAAGTCAATATCTGGCGGGTCCGCGCTCCCGAGATCGGTGATGGCTATGCGGTCGATAAAGGAGGCAAGCAAATGCAGAACCGCCCCACCATCGCCACGAGCGGTCCGGACGGCCAGTTCACGTTGGCGGGGGAACGCACCGCGAGTCTCTTTTGGCAAACGTTCCCGGATTTTTCGGTGACGCTTCGATTCCAACGAACCGGTTACGCCACCATCGAACGCCGTTACACGAATGTCGTCCTCGGGACAACGCAGAATAAAAGTGAACCGGTGATTCAGACAGGAGACGTTCCGCTAACTCCACGCTAGGGCTCCAGGTAGTAGAAAAGCCGCCAGGACCACGAATGGACCCAAATTCACACGAATGGGATCGACCTGGTATCCATCAACCGTAGACGAGGTGACGAGACTCTGACTTCTTTTACCGCATCGCACGAATACACGACTGGGATCAAGATGGAGTCTCCTCACGTCGACTCCTACGAGGTTCATGGCCTCGATTTATCTCCGGACTTTAGAGCCTCAGACTGCCCCCGAACCGTCATAGCCGCGGAGGCGGCGACTCGCACTTTCCTTTCGAACCGTCGCGGGCAACAAACCGTCCTTCAACGACACACGCGACGGATATCTGCGCTCCCTCCCGTGAGCAACCAAGAGGTTCATGGCCTCAAACTAGTGGAGAG
>DLVS01000024.1 GCA_003445095.1 Verrucomicrobiales bacterium | reverse complement strand
AGAGCTCTTCGTACTGGTCCTCAAAGGCCTTGTGCAGCGAGAAGAAGCCGCTGCCTTCCACGTTCCAATGGGCCAGATGAGTCAGCGCCATCAGGGCATAAGTATCGGCCAAGACAAGGTTGAGAGCCTCGACCAGTCGAGTGTCCTGTTTCGATTTGACGGCGGCGGAGGCGATCACGGTTCTGCTCATAGCTTTTGAGTATGGATTCAAGTGGTTGGATGAGGGGAGGATCGGTCGCACTCGCGACCCAACCTTCCTTCACGGTGCTCAATCAATAACACGACATTCGAACCGCACAACGGCGCGGATCATCATGCCAGCAATAAAGACGCAATCGACCTTGGAGTCTGTCGAATGGTTGCGAATCCTTAACGGCCGATTGTGGGTGCCGGTGGTTCGACCTGAATTTCAAGCGTACTGGCGCAACGCAGCGATCAGAAAATAAGCGCCGCCGGCCGCGACGGCGAGCGAGCCGTAGCGGAGGATCTGGCGACCAAAGTGATCGCCCCATTCGGCGCGGCCGGCCCGAATCACGCTCCAGAACGGCAGCCCGACAGCCAAATGGCCTAGCTCTACCCCGAGACAGAAAGCGAAAATCGCGAGCGCGAGGGCCGCTCCTCCCGCTGTGCCCAAGGCCTGATTCAACCCGCTGGCAAACCCCAGTCCATGCACTAGCCCGAACCCAAATGCGACCGCCAGCCGACGCGGCGACGAAACACTCCCCGGCACCAACACGTTTTCCAAAGCGACGAAGATAATCGTCGCGGCGATGAACGGCTCGACGAAGGCGGCCGGGAGACGAACTAGGTTCAGGGCCGACAGCGTCACGGTAATCGAATGTGCCAGAGTGAAGGTAAGGATCAGTTTCAGGAAATCGCCTACGGTGGCCGCGGCTAGAGCCAGCGCAGCCAAGAACAACAGATGATCGTAGCCGTGCAGGATATGCGACACTCCCAGTTTCAAATACTCGGTGAACCGTACGTGCGGAGAGGCCGCCGCCGCGTCGTCCAGCGCGGCACTCTCGGGGGTCCGTGGCGCCGGTCCGGCAGTGAGTGGGCTTGAAGTCGTCCCCAAATCTAGCACGTAAGGCAGGTCGGCTCGGACTAAACCTGCCCCCAGCTCGCGCTGATCGGAGTCCTTGACCAAGAGTGAATGCGTGACATCCCAGGGGACCCCAGGCGCATAGCGGAAATCTTGTAGCGTCGTTTGACCGAAGTTGAGTTCACGAGTTCCCGCAGGGAGCGGAAATTCCAAGTCGAACACGGCGTAAATCTGATCCAGCAACAACGGTGAATCGGCGGCGACGTCCGCGTTCCGGGCGGTCATCAATTTGAAGTCGAGAACCTCTCCGGAAAGAGACTGGCCGTCCGCCGACACTTGAATGGTACGGGTCATGTAGTCGGCGTGTGCTTTCAAGGCCGCGACTAAAGGCTCTACGGCGACGGCGTTGGTGGCGTCGCCCAGTCGTTGGGCGACCGCAACTTCTCGCAGGGTAGCGGATACCCGGCAGAGGATTTGGTTGGTTTCTACCACGACCCACCACGAGTTCTGAAGAAACGGATGGGCGGCCACCTGGAACCCGACGAGCAATGTAGCCCAGGCCAACCAGTGACGGATCGCTAACCGCCTGATTCCGTACACCTGGCGCGGGCCTTGAACCTGTAGAAGGCGACGTGAGAAGACTCCACCCTCCTTCCCGCGGTCTTGCGTCATCGAAGTTAGACGGCAACTCATTGCCTCATCCGACGCCCTCACGACTTGAGGCCCGTGATGATCCGAGCGCCGCGTTTGTAGGTAACATAGCTGTAAAACCACTGCCAAAGTACTGCGATCCGATTGCGGAAACCGATCAGGAACACCAGATGAATTAAGAGCCACGCCAGCCACGCCGGATACCCGCTGAACTCGAGCCCACCAATCTTCGCCACGGCCGCGGAACGGCCAATGGTCGCCATGCTCCCTTTGTCCCAATAGTCAAACGGCACCCGATGCGGACGCCCCTCGAGCTCATCTTCGATCAATCGAGCGACATGCCGACCGGCTTGCATGGCCGCGGGAGAAACGCCCGGAACTGGCTGTCCCTTTGAATCGGTTAGGGAGGCGGCATCGCCAATCACAAAAACCTCAGGATGCCCCGGGACGCTAAGATCCGGATTGACCAAGACTCGACCTGCCCGATCGGTCAGCGTATCGAGACGTGTCGTTAGCGGCGACGCCGCCACGCCAGCGGCCCAAATGATATTGCCCGCTTCGAGCGTTTCGCCGGTGCTGAACGTCACCCGTCCACGCGTAATCTCCTGGACCTTGACCTGGCAGTGAATCTCGACGCCGAGCGCAGCCAATTGTTCTTCGGCACTCATGCTAAGAGCCTCGGAAAACTGATTGAGGATTCGAGCGCTGCCCTCCACCAAGATCACTCGCGCCTGCGTCGGATCGATCCGCCGAAAATCGCGGCGCAGCACGTGTCGGGTGAGCTCAGCAAATGCTCCGGCCAATTCAACTCCCGTTGGGCCACCGCCGACGACCACGACGGTCATCAAGCGCCGTTGCTCCTCCGGATCGTCAGTGTTCTCTGCCTGTTCGAAGGCGAGCAGAATCTCACGACGAATCCGCTGAGCGTCCTCAAGAGACTTAAGTCCTGGCGCGAATTGCTCCCATTCGGGATGCCCGAAGTAGCTCGTGCGTCCACCTAAACCGAACACCAAATAGTCATACGAAACGGTCGTGCCCTCGATGACGACAACCTTCTCGTTTGGGCGAATGTCTTCCACATGTCCCAAACGTACTGAAACATTCGGACGGTCTCGAAGAATTGAGCGAATGGGTTGAGCGATCTCGGGTGCGGACAACCCCGCGGTGGCCACTTGGTAAAGCAAGGGCTGGAACAGATGGTGATTCTGCCGATCAACCACGATGACGTCCGCCGCCGGGTGGCGAAACGCTTGGCAAAACGTGAGTCCGCCAAACCCAGCGCCTAGCACGAGAATTCGCGGACGAGTCACACCCATCGAGACGTCAGTCTCAACGCCCGGGGTCGCTCCAGCCAAGCGCAAAGGTGAACAAGCGCGCGACTCGACGTCACTTCCGGGTAGGACGACGCGTTGCGGAGTGTACGGCTCGACTCGATCTCGCCCACCGCCAGAAGCAAGAATGCGAGTGGGCGGCCGCCAGGCTACGCGGGCTCCTGCTGGCTAATGCAATGGAACGAGCCCAGCCCCCAGATCAACTCAGTCGAGTCGATCCCCGTCACTTTGCGATCCGGAAACTCGCGTTGCAGAATCTCCAGAGCCCGCACGTCATTCGGATCACCATACGTCGGCACCACCACACGGCGGTTTGCGATATAGAAGTTCGCGTAGCTGGCGGGCAGGCGTTGTCCCTCATACTCAATCGGACGCGGCATCGGGAGTTCAACAATCCGGAAGGGCCGCCCCTCTTGATCCTTCATCGCGCGAAGACGATTCAGGTTGCCTTGGAGAACCTCGTAGTTTTCGTCCTGAGGATCGTCTTCCACGACCGTCACGATGGTGGTAAGGCTCACGAACCGCGCCAGGTCATCGACGTGCCCATCGGTGTCGTCACCCGCGATGCCATCTCCCAGCCACAGGATTTGGGACACCCCGAGATAATCTCGAAGGTATTGTTCAATCTGTCCGCGATTGAGCTGCGGGTTTCGATTGGGATGAAGAAGACAAGCCTCGGTCGTTAACAACGCGCCCCGGCCGTTTACATCCAACGACCCGCCTTCCATGACGATTCCCGGATGAAATACGGGAAGCCCGCGCAACTGGGCGATGTGCTGTGGAATTTCGTCATCGAGATCGAAGGGAGGATACTTGTTGCCCCAGGCGTTGTAGCCCCAGTCGACCACCGCTCGGTCACGGACTCCACCGCGATCACGCACGACAAAGATAGGACCGTGATCGCGGCACCAAGGCTCGTAACCGCGGAAGGGATGCAAGTGGACCCGGTCGAGCGGCACGTGGTGGTGCCGGAGGACTTTGCGGATTTGCTCGCCGAGCGTGTCGTTCCATACGTTGATATGAACGTCTTCGTCGCGAGTCAGATGGAAGATGAAGCGGGCATAAACGTCTGGAATGGCTTCGTAGCGCCCCGGGAAGCTAATGCCGTCGGGCCGCGGCCAGGTTAGCCAGGTCGCGGCGTGCGGTTCCCATTCGGCCGGCATGCGATAACCGAGTTCGCGAGGTGTGTGAGCGCTACTCATGGCAACGAAAGGGCAAGTGAAGCGGAGCCACCGCCTTGGCGCGAGCCAGGAAAGCATGCCGGAACGCATTCGCCTTCGTCGGAGCTCCGATTAAGCTCTCACCATCGTGACCGACCTTCCGTCAACCGCCTCTGCTCCGGCACGGCACACTAACCGTCTGGCCCAAGAAAAGTCTCCCTACCTGCTTCAGCACGCCCACAATCCTGTGGACTGGTTTCCTTGGGGCGAAGCCGCTTTCGACAAAGCGCGGGCCGAGGACAAACCCATCTTTCTCAGCATCGGCTACTCGACCTGCCATTGGTGTCACGTGATGGAGCGCGAGTCGTTCGAGAACGACGCGACCGCGGCGGTGCTCAACAAGAATTTCATCTGCATCAAGCTCGACCGCGAAGAACGGCCGGACGTCGACAAAATCTACATGACGTTTGTGCAGTCCACTTCGGGAGGCGGCGGATGGCCCTTAAACGTGTTCCTGACGCCGGAGTTAAAGCCGTTTTACGGTGGCACCTATTGGCCGCCGGAAGCGAAATACGGGCGGCCGAGTTTCTCGCAAGTACTTCAACGCGTCGCGGAATTGTGGAAGACGCAGCGGGCCGACGTTCTGAGTTCGGCTGCTGATCTCACGGCGAAGCTACAGTCCCTCGCCACATACGATGCGAATAACGCCTTCCCTGCAGGCGAACGGGAACTGCACGGCGCTGGCCAAACCTTCCTGCACGAATACGATTCGGTGCACGGGGGATTTGGCAGTGCACCCAAATTCCCTCGGCCGAGCCAGCCACTGTATCTCCTACGCTACGGAAAGCGGTTCGGCGACACCGACGCCCTCAAGGCGGTCCTACACACCTGCGAAGCCATGGCCGCGGGCGGCATGAATGACCAGTTGGGTGGCGGCTTCGCTCGATATTCGGTCGATGAACGCTGGTTGGTGCCGCACTTCGAGAAGATGCTGTACGACCAGGCACAACTCACTCAGCTCTACCTCGATGCTTATCTGGTCAGCGGCGAAGCGCGTCATGCCGAGGTAGCCCGCGCCACCATTCGTTATGTCGCTCGCGACCTGAAACATCCCGACGGCGGCTTTTATTCCGCCGAGGACGCCGACAGCGAAGGCAAGGAAGGCAAGTTCTACTGTTGGACTCGCGAGGAGTTTCAGCGGCTGCTCACCCCCGAAGAATTTACACTCGCGGCACGCTATTTCGGAGTCACGGCTAAGGGCAACTTTGTGGACCATTCAGATCCCCACCCATTACCGGATCAAAACATCCTCAGCATCGTCGACGTTAAGTTAAACGATGTCGAACGACCGTTACTGGAATCGGCCAAAGCAAAACTGTTTGCGGCCCGGTCAAAACGCGTCCGCCCGCATCTCGACGACAAAGTATTGGCCGCGTGGAATGGAATGATGCTCGGCGCGGTAGCCCGAGCCGCGGTCGTATTGGGTGACGCGGAATTCAAGGATCTCGCCGAAAGGAACCTGGCGTTTCTCAAAGCCAAGCTTTGGGACGCCTCCACCAAAACGCTGTATAGCCGCTGGCGCGATGGGGAACGGGATCAGGTCCAGTTGCTCGACGCTTATGCCAACCTCTTGGCGGGAGTGACCGACCTATACGAAGCCACGGTGGATCCCCGCCACCTTCAATTCGCCGTCGAGCTAGCAGAAAGCATGATGGCCCGCTTTTACGACACCGAGGCGGGCGGGTTTTGGCAAACTTCCGCAGACACTCCCCATCTCCTGCTTCGTCACAAGGAGGACTACGACGGCGCGGAGCCCAGCGGCAACAGTGTCGCCGCGCTCACCCTGTTGCGGCTGGCAGTTATCTGCGAGCGTAAGGACTGGCGAACCGCGGCAGAGAAATCGATTCGGCTTTTTGCCCAGCGACTCCACCAGTTTCCGCAAGCGGTGCCGCACCTTCTCCTCGCGCTCGACTTCGGGCTACAAGAGCCGCGCCGGATTGTGTTGGTCGGCGACTTCAGTTGCGGTAGCACGACCACGTTGCTGCGCGCCGCGCACGGTGTGTTCCAACCTCACCGGGTGATCCTGGGTAACGCCGGCCCGGTGGAACCGTTCGCCAAAACTTTGCCGATCAACGAAGAGTTCACCCAAGTGTACTGTTGCTCGGGAACTGCCTGCCAGCCGCCCACGCGAGATCGGGACGCGGTCCGCGCATTCCTCGTGGGAAAATGAACCGGCCAGGGACGCCTTGAGGAGCTCTAGGACGAAGACAGACAGGCTCGGACCGCCGCGCGAACTACCGTGCTGCCTCGATTGCTTTCCAGAGCTCCGCAATTTTTAGAAGGCGCGATCGGTGAAGAAATACGCGATCGCGTAAGCAACGAAAATGAGGACCCCTCCGGCGAAACCGGCCGCGAGAGTCCGAAGCCATTCGAGCCGCCGAACTGGCGTCGCGAGCAGCGCCAGGCCAGCCGCAATGACGAACTCACCCACGATAATATAATAAGGTGTCCCTGAAATCATGCGGCAGCCCGAATAAATCCACCAATGGATGCGGCGGGCCATTTCCTCGTAGTAAGGAATGTTAACGGCGCCCAGCAGTGCGGTCAGGGCGAGACCCGTTAATGGGCGCCATTGCCGCAAGCGTTCACCCACAACCGCAAATTGTACCGCGACGATTTGCCAAGCCAGCGGCATCCAGATTGGCGAGCGCCACAGCATCGGACCGCCTCCGGGTGAATAGTCCAACGTGCGAGTTGAATCTACCAACCACGCATCCGCCGCGAGTTCTACCAGACCCACCACCAAGCCGAAGACCAACAAGTGCCCGTGGAATCGGTCCCGATGCCGAAGGGCGAAGACGCCGAGGATCACATTGTCCAAAAGGTTCAGCGCCAGACCCGTGCGCCAGTTGGACCAGGGAGCGAACACCAAGAGGCCAACCACGAGCACATTCAGAATGATCGTGACCACTACGATGCGTAATCGGGCCGAATCGAGCGGGCTGGGGCGACCTAGGGGTGTCGTCAACCAAGATGCTTGCATAAAGAAGTCAAAACTCTGCGCAAAGAACGATTCCTAGGCTAAGCCGGATGCAGATCGCGGAAAGATCTGTGGATCGCCAGCTCCAGCTATGTCCAAGCCTACGCCAATGGGACCATGATCGGTGACGTGAACCTAAAACTCGGAGATCCGCCACCTCGACAAGAGATTGAACTCGTGTTGCGCCGGGCGCGAGAAATTCCAGCAGACGCCGCGTGGGTGCAGATCGACCATGGCGGACGTGGGCAAGTACGAATCGATGGCAGCGTGATCGGCACTTTCGACCCGGCCGTCAGTTACCAGCCAAGTTTGATATTTCATCGTACGCCGGGAAGGAAGTGACCTTGGAGTTCGCCTTCTACCGTGGCCAAGGCGTGGCTTTCGATAATCTTGGATTCGTCAACGTGCCCGAACCCTCGACTTGGGCGTTGCTCGGCGTTGGCCTCGCCGCCCTGGGGTGGCGAGGTGGGCGAAAACTATGAAGCGCTGGCTCCGGATTCTGGCGCGTGGCGCGTTTCCCAGCCTGGCCGGCCCGTTGATCAACTTCACGTTCGACGGTCCACCACCTGATCCTGGAAGTTGTCCGTGACGATTTCGAGCGGCACCCCAGTCGTATGCCGGAACCTCATCGCAATGGACTTGCTGGCCTTGCTCAGAACGACACATCATCAGAGCTCTCACACCTATGACTTCAACGCCTACGAAATATCCAACTTTGAGCCCCGCCTTCGCGGTCAATGATGCCGTTCGCGCCCTCGAATTCTATCGTGACGCCTTTGGTGCCGCGGAACTATTTCGGTTGGTGGATCCCGAATCCGGGAAGATCGGCCACGCAGAGATGTCGGTCGGAGACAGTGTGTTCATGGTTTCGGATGAGTATCCCGCCTTCAACAAGACGCCCGCGACTCTCGGTGGGACGTCGGTCCGACTCTCCCTGATCGTGGGTAACGTGGATGCGATCGTCGCCCGAGCGGTCGCCGCGGGTGCAACGCTGCAGCGTCCACCGACGGATCAGTTTTACGGTTTCCGGAGTGCGTCATTGCTGGACCCATTCGGCCACGAGTGGATCGTGCAGCACGAGATCGAGCGAGTAACTCCCGCCGAGATGCAACGGCGCTGGGATGCGATGAGGAAGGTTTATTAGGCGGTCGCCGATGGGATTCCGGTCAATTCCCCACTGACGAACTTTTGTTGCAGGTGCAACAAAAGGT
>DLVS01000283.1 GCA_003445095.1 Verrucomicrobiales bacterium | reverse complement strand
AAACTTTCGTAACACCCTCTAAGTAGCTCGTTTTTCACAAACGGTGCTTCAACGGCGGATAGCCAAGGACGGCAAAGCGTGAGGTTGCTTCAGACGTTGACTCTTGTCGTGCTACTCCAATGACGGCGTCGCTGTCTTACCGCGCCCGGGATGATGGAAATACAACGCAGCAGAAACGGTCGGGCGACCGTCCCAGAAGGAACCCCCGGCTTGACTGGCCCGCCTAGCAGGTAGAGAACCATCGAACCATGCGTTCGAACCGCGGCCGCCTGACGGGTCAATACTCGCTCCAGGCATTCACCCTGATCGAGTTGCTGGTCGTGATCGCGATCATTGCCATCCTCGCCGGGATGATCTTGCCCGCGCTCGCTCGTTCCAAGATCAAGGCCCAAGCGATCAAATGCGTCAGCAACCAGAAGCAACAGTACTTGGGCTACCATATGTACGCGGACGATTATCAGGACTCCTTCCCGATTCACGGCGACTGGGGAACGGTTGGTGGCTTGGTTCGTACCAATCGACGGGTGGTTCACGACTCATTCGGGGAAACCAATCGGCCACTCAATCAGTACGTCACCAGCCCGGCCACGTTCCGATGCCCGTCGGACAAAGGCGATAGTTACTGGCCGGCGGAATCCAAACCCGATTGCTACACCGGCTGGGGTACCAGTTACCTGCCCATGTGGGCCGTCGATTGGTTTGGCGTGAAGCACGTGACAGGAGACTCCCGTGCGGCCCGAAATTCACCGGAATCAAAGCCGATCAAGACGAGTGAAATTGCCCGGAGCCCGGTGAATAAGATCATTCAAGGAGACTGGCCTTGGCACGGCTCGCGGGACGCCGGGGACGGCCTCGTCAGCGTGTCGGCCAAAAACAAAAGCATCTGGCACAACAACCGAGGAAAACGGGGCTGGAACATGATGTACGGGGACGGGCACGTGCAGTTGTTCCTATTTCCCGCGAAATATGACCCGAGCTGGATTAACCGCCCCGTCAATCAAGAGTTCACCTGGTGGTGAATACGGCGAGTTAGCCAAGTTAGCGATGGTCGGAAGAGATGGCAGACTGTTTATCGGGACGCGAGCACCCCAGTAACGACATACTCCTTGACTGGCCTGCCTTCGGGTGGCAGCCGCACGGACACTGTGACCCATCCGGACCTTTCCTATAGCGAGCGAATTTATAGCTACGGTCGCCTCACGACGGCGCGCGACAAGAACTCCAGCGGCGGACAAGTCACGCAGAAGACCTATGCTTACGACGCCTATAATCGACTTGCCACCGAAACCGACGCCCGCAATGGGGCGACCAGCATCTCCTATTACGACGCTGACCAGGTCAGCACGGTGACCGCACCAGCCTTAGGGACAGGTGAACCGCCGCAGGTCACCGCCAGTTCGTATGACACGCAAGGACGGTTGACCGGCCAAACGCTTCCGGACGGCACGATTATTAACAAAACGTACAAGAAGACTGGCCTCCTCGAGAAGACCTGGGGCTCGCGCACGTATCCGGTGGAATACGATTATAATGGCCAGGGACGGATGAAGACGATGAAAACGTGGCAAACGTACTCGGGCGGGACAGGAACGGCGGCGATCACGACCTGGAACTTCAACGCCTACCGAGGCTGGCTCGATTCCAAGGATTACGCGAATGCCACGACCGGGGCGGCCGGCACCGAGGGCCCCACCTACACCTCCTATACCGCCGCCGGGCGGCTGGCCTCTCGCACCTGGCAACGCGGGGTCGTGACCACCTACGAATACAAGGTCGCCTCCGGCAGTAGTTACACCGCTGGGGATCTGCGGCTGGCGAGTTATTCGAGCGATCCCGTCAACACCCCCTCTACCACATACACCTACGACCGGCGGGGGCGTCGGCTGACTTCTCTGCGCAATGGGATCACCACGACCTACACCTACAATGAAGCGAATCGCCCGCTTTCCGAGTCGTGCAGCGGTGGGACGCTCAATAACTTATCGGTAGTCCGCACTTACAACAGCCAATTACGTCTGGATACTTTGGACGCCAAGAACGGCAGCAGTTTTCTCCAGCGAGCCACCTACACCTACGACACTGCTGGCCGGCTGGATCAGGTGAAGGACAGTGTGGCGACCAGCTATTACGCCAAATACTCGTACGAACCGAACTCGCGCCTAGTCAAGTCGCTGGAATTCACCAACACCACTTCACTCGGGGGACTCCTGACCAGCCGGACCTGGGACAAGCTGAATCGACTGACCAGCATCTCGTCGCAGGCGTACACCAATCAGCTAACCGTCGGAAACCCCATTGGTTTCACCTACCAGTACAACCAGGCCAACCAACGGACCCGCGCCGATCTGGCCGACGGAACTTACTGGATTTACCAATATGACACCGTCGGCCAAGTTACCAGTGGCCGGCATTACTGGGCCGACGGTGCTCTGATGGATGGTCAGAATTTCGAGTACGCCTTCGACGAGATCGGCAACCGGACGGCCACCGGCGGACGAGCTTCGGCGGTCAGCGACTACCATCCCTCGGGCTATCCGGTCAACCAACTCAATCAATACGTCCGGCGGACCGTGTCGGACAAAGTGGATGTGTTCGGCGTGGCCAACCCCACGGCCGGAGTAACGGTGCAGAAAGACACGGACACGCCTCTGACCGCTACCCGCCGGGGCGAGTATTATCACTACGCGATGACCGTGGGTAACAGCTCCGCCGCCCAGTATCCGTCGCTGACGGCCAAGTCGCTTTATGGCGCGACCCAGACCATTGCGGCGGGCCGAGCCTTCGTTCCGCCCGCCACTGAAATCTTCACTTACGACACCGATGGAAACCTGACGAGCGACGGTCGCTGGACGACGTACGTGTGGGATGGAGAGAACCGCTTGGTGGAAATGCGGCGGGACACGGCGACACCGGCCGAGGCGCGCCAAAAGCTCACGTTCGAATACGACGCGCTGGGTCGCCGGATTCGGAAGACCTACTTCACCTGGGTAAGTGCCGCTTGGGCAGAACAGCGCGACACGATCTACCTGTACGACGGCTGGAACCTGGCCGCTGAGCTAAATGCCAATGCTTCGAACGCAACGCTCCGGACCTTTGTGTGGGGCAATGATCTGACGGGTTCACGAGAAGGTGCAGGAGGAGTCGGCGGCCTACTCTGGTTAAACAATACGCAGGGGGGCCTCCCCGCCGGTATCGAATTTGTGGCGTACGATGGGAATGGCAATGTTGCGGGCATTTTTGCCGCTGCAGATGGGGCCAACACGGCTCGCTACGACTACGGCCCCTTTGGCGAGCCGATGCGCCTGACGGGAGCCCTTGCGAAGGCTAACCCCATTCGCTGGAGCACCAAAGTCACCGATGATGAGGGGGGCCTGGTGTACTACGGATTCCGTTACTATGACCCACCATTAGGGAGGTGGATTAACCGGGATCCTATCGCCGAAGTTGGGGGACGCCAGGTCTACTCGTTCGCGCACAATCGCCCTATTTCTTCGGTGGATCTCTTGGGACTAGTGGAAATCACTGGCCCCGAAGCGGCAGTATTCTCCTGGATTGAGCGCTTTGCCCCGCCGTCTGATCCAGGTGAAATGGACGAATATAATAGTGCATTCAGCGCGAGTCACCCTGATGAACCTATGACAGCTGAACTCTCAACTTCGATCCTCAACGCAGTGATCGGACTGGCGGATACTGCGAATCCTACGCCGGGAACTACGCTGAATACGAGCACCAAAGAGACTCGAGGATGGGTGAAAATGACTCCTACAATTAGGTGTTGTAATGGACTAGTTTCTTCGGTCAAGGACGCGCGTGTTCGCTTCAATCACGGGTACACACCGATTCGCGGTGG